>CACZNP010000127.1 GCA_902782545.1 uncultured Bacteroidales bacterium | reverse complement strand
GCAATGCGTCGGTGACCAAGGGCGGAACCACCTACGATGGTATGATCAACTGGGTGTACAATCCAAACCTGCCCAGCCAACAATTGTATGGCTCGTATTGCTCTGTCGCTGAGTACGACATGCCGTCAGGACAATCCCAGAAGAAGTATGTCATCACCGCTGTGGGCGACAGCGCTCTGGCAGGTTGCACTTCATCGTCGGGGTTCGGTATTGGCCAATACACCGACACCATCAAGAGTTATGCTTTCTATAACAACACTGGACTGACCACATTCACCGTGCCTGGACATGTGAAGTATGTTGGCAGATATGCATTTGTGGGCTGCACCAAACTCAAAGAGTTGTTCTTAGAAGAGGCGGGTCGCAGTTGGAATAGCCCGTTCTATGGCGGCAATGCCAGCGACTTCGTTTGCTATGTGAAACACTCGGTCTATTATTCCTATTACAGCAGCGTGAAGGGTTGGAGCACCATCTCGCCCAGTACCAAGGCGCCAGTAGAACAACTGAACGGATGGTTACAATTATCGAGCAGCAACCCGTACGATTTCAGTATCTATCACCCAGTGGACTTCAACAGTTCGGGCCTGGAGGCCTATGTGGTCTACAACTACGACTCGTCGAAGAAGCAAGCCAACATGCAGCAGGTGATGCGTGCTCCCGAGAACACGGGTGTGATACCTGCCGGCGTCACTGCCAACAAACTCTACAAGTTGAAACGCCCAACTTCGAGTGTGAGCGCACCGAACAACCTTCTCATCGGCACTGCGGATGGAGTCTCTTCTATCGATGTGTATTACCAGAATGTTGGGTATTACTTCGATGCCGCAACCAGGTCGTTCAAGAGACCTTCGAGTACTTACTATGTGAGTCCTGCTCGTGCCTACCTGAAACTGGGTAGCGCACTGGCGGGCAGCACCACCGAGGTTTCCATCGACCTGTGGCCCCAGATCAAGGTGGGCGACGTGAACGGCGACGGTGAGGTTGGTATTGCCGACCTGACGATGCTCGTCGACTTGGTGATGAAGGGCTCGAGCAACCCCCGCAGCGACTTGAACAATGACGGCGAGACGGGCGTGGCCGACGTGACTAAGTTGGTCAGCATCCTGATGGCCCAAGGCAGTTGAGCCTCGCGCTTGATGAACTGAAAAAGGCGGTGTCCCCCGTAAGGAGGGCATCGCCTCTTTTTTTCAAACCGGTTTCCGGGGCAATGCTTGTTTTTCGGGAGTTGACGGAATTTTATTATCTTTGCAGGCATGAAACGACACCTATTATTCATGTGTGTGTTGCTGGTGGCACTGGTGGCTTGCCGGCAACAGGGTAGGCAACAGGGAGTGCAAGACTCGCTGTTCACCTCCATCAGCCAGCCGGCAAACGGCGGCGAGTATCAGAGCACGGGCGACGCATCCTTGCTCAACGTGACCCTACCTGCAGGCACCGACAACGTGACGGTGGACTACAAGGCCATGCGGGTCTACTTCAACCCCAGGCTGCACATCCCCAACGCCGTGGCCTATGAGTTGACCAACACACAGGTGAGCATGGCCGACGCTCCCGATGCCGAGCAACGCAGCAACTACCAGTTCAACCGCGACCCGCAAGTGAAAGGCTGCCCCGAGTGGTGGGAGTACAAGGAGTGCCCCTACGACCGTGGACACATGGCTCCCGCCATGGACATGCGCTGGGACCCACAGGCGATGAAGGAGTGCTTTTACCTCACCAACATCTGCCCGCAGGACCATGGACTGAACAATGGCGAATGGCGAAAGATGGAAGAGGCCATCCATGTGAAGTGGGCACGACGATACGGGCGACTGGTGATTGTCACAGGACCGGTGCTGGCCGACAACATGGAGAAAACAGGCAAGAACCGCGACATTGCGGTGCCAAAACGCTTCTACAAAGTGGTGCTTGCCCCCGAACAGGGTTACAGCGTGGGCTTCGTGTTCGACAACGAGGACACGGCCACCTCGTGGCGGCGCCATGCGGTGAGCATCGACGAGGTGGAGCGCATCACAGGATGTGACTTCTTCCCAGCCCTGGCCGACAACAAGGAAAACGCTGCCGAGCAGCAAAACAACATCAACAAGTGGCCCGACTACAACCGGCCGAATCGTCGCTGATCAAGCATCTCAAGGAATAGTGAAACAGAAGGAGGGAACATGCAGGAAAACCACATTTTTCAAGACACGATTGTGGCTGTAGCCACGCCGCACGGCATGGGCGGACTGGCGGTGGCCAGGGTGAGCGGGCCCCAAGCACTCGACTTGGTCGCCATGCGATGGCAAGGCGCGCCACTGCCGGCGATGAGCAGCCACAGCGCCCATTTGGGACAAGTGCTCGACAGCGCGGGCAATGTGCTCGACCAAGTGGTGCTGACTGTGTTCCGAGCCCCGCATTCGTTCACCGGCGAGGATGTTGTGGAAGTTTCGTGTCACGGCTCCACCTGGATCCAGCAACAACTGCTCACCACCCTCATCGACGCAGGATGCCGGCTGGCCGGGCCGGGTGAGTTTACACGCAGGGCGTTTGCCAACGGACGTATGGACTTGTCGCAGGCCGAGGCCGTTGCCGACCTCATCGCCAGCCAAAGCGCCACGGCGCACCGGGTGGCCATGAACCAGATGCGAGGCCGCTTCAGCGGCGAGTTGGGCCGCCTGCGAGAGCGCTTGCTGCATTTTGTGGCGCTCATTGAGTTGGAACTCGACTTTGGCGAGGAGGATGTGACGTTTGCCGACCGCTCCTCGCTCGTGCTCCTGGCTCAGGAAATCCAGACGGTGGTGCATCGGTTGGCTCACTCGTTCCATGCCGGCAATGCCATCAAGAATGGCTTGCCAGTGGCCATTGTGGGAGCCACCAATGCTGGAAAGTCGTCGCTGCTCAACGCGCTGTTGGGCGATGACCGCGCCCTGGTGAGCGACATCCACGGCACCACGCGCGACGTGATTGAGGACACCATCACGCTGGATGGCACGCTGTTCCGCTTGATCGACACCGCCGGCCTGCGCCAGAGCAAGGACGTGATAGAGCGGATGGGCATGGAACGGTCCATCGCCAAGATGGAACAGGCCCAAATTGTGTTGTGGGTGATTGACAGCACCGAGACGGCCAGCGAGGTGGAGCGTCATGCGGCCATGATTGTGCCACATTGCACCGACAAGCAACTCATTGCCGTGTTCAACAAGGCCGACCTGAACGCTGCGCCCGAGGTGACACTGCCGCCCGAGGTGACCACCATCCACATGAGTGCCCACCGCGAAGCCGATGTGGAGCGGTTGCGGCAACTGATGGTGCGGGTGGCTGCATTGCCCACGGTGGATGAGAACGCCGTGATTGTGACCAATGTGCGCCACTACGAGGCGCTGTTGCGTGCCGGACAAGCCATCGGGCGGGTCGTCGACGGCTTGCAAAGCGGAGTCAGCGGCGACCTCGTGAGCCAGGACATCCGCGAATGCCTGCACCACCTGGGCGAAATCACCGGCGAAATCACCACCGACGCCATCCTGGGCGAAATCTTTGCCCACTTCTGCATCGGCAAGTAGGTTTTGCGTGTGCAAGTATGGTTTCTGCAAGTGCAGGACTCTATTATAAACAACTGTGAACAACTTGGAGTGATTCGAACCAAGCCCTTCTGAGTGAGATTGGGCCAGCCAGAACTGAATTTTTCGACAAGAAACTGAATAAGTAATAATAATGGCAAGTAGAACTACCCGAAATCTGTTTGTCATCCACCACTCGCTACGCAACTTCATCGTGGCGTGTGCGTTGCCGACAAGTCGTGCCTGGTGTCAGTATCCGAGGTTTTCTCCAACGAGCACGACCACATGGCGGCCCTTGGGTGAATTGCGGAGGAAGTGGATGTAGTTGCAGATGGATTGCGGGGAGTTGCAATTGTGGCACACTCCATCGACCTGGCAAGGG
>CACZNP010000126.1 GCA_902782545.1 uncultured Bacteroidales bacterium | reverse complement strand
GCATCGGCGCTCATGCCGCCACCAATCACCTCACCGTAAATCTTGGCGCCACGGGCCAACGCATGCTCCAACTCCTCGAAAATGAGGCACACACCACCCTCGCCCATCACGAAGCCGTCGCGCGAAGCGCTGAACGGACGTGAAGCCGTCATGGGATCGTCGTTGCGGGTGGAGATGGCGTGCATGGCGTTGAAGCCGCCCACACCAGCCGGGAAAATGGAGGCCTCGGCTCCGCCTGTGACGATGGCCACGGCCATGCCCATGCGCACATAGTTGAATGCGTCGATCATGGCATTGGTCGATGTGGCACAAGCCGACACCACGCCGTAGTTCGGGCCACGGAAACCGTACTTCATCGAGATGTGGCCAGCGGCAATGTCGGCAATCATCGTCGGGATGAAGAAGGGGCTGTACTTGGGACCTTCGGCAGCATGCAAAGCATAGTAACCGGCCTGGTCCTCAAAAGTGTGCAAGCCACCGATACCCGAACCGAAAATCACGCCCACCTCATCGCGGTCCACGCCTTCATCCATCAACCGGGAGTCCAGAATGGCCTGACGCGCACTCGACAGCGCATACTGCGTGTACAAGTCGGTGCGCTTCACGTCTTTCAACTCACGGCGGTCAGTGGGATCGATCAAGCAGGTACTGGCGTCAAACCCCTTCACCTCGCAGGCAAACTGCGTCTTGAAGAGGGAAGCGTCAAAATGAGTAATAGGCCCGGCACCGCTCACACCCTTCAGGGCGTTGGACCAAGTGGTCTCAACGTCAAGCCCCAAGGGAGTGATGGCTCCAAGACCTGTTACCACTACTCTCTTTAATTCCATAGTGTAGTGATTAGGGAATGTGAAAGAAGTAATTACTCAGCAGCCTTGGCGGCCTCGATGTAATTGATGGCATCGCCAACCGTCTGAATGCCCTCGGCCTCGGTGTCGGGGATTTGAATCGAGAATTCCTTCTCAAACTCCATAATCAGCTCCACGGTGTCGAGCGAATCAGCGCCCAGGTCCTGTGCAAACGTGGCTTCGGGAGTCACCTCAGTATCACTCACACCCAGTTTGTCGACGATAATCGATTTCACTCTTTCTGCAATCTCTGACATAGTCGTAAATTTTAAGTTATTAATTATATTTGTATTACTTTTTCGTTTTGCGACTGCAAAGGAAAGAATTATTATTTAAATATTAAAGAAAAATTTCCACAAATTGCGCCCCGTTGCGTTTTTTTGTCTTTAAAGACCACAAAAAATGTAAATTTAAACACATTTTATCATTTCAAATGCCAACCGAAAACAAGAGCCACCTTGCAACGGCAACACTTGGGCCGTGAGGCGCTTGTCCCGACTCAGTCCACCTTGTTCAGGTCGATTTGGAGCCCTTCGGCAGCCAACCGGGTGGCAGGGAAAACCGACTGGGCTTCCCGAAGCAGCACGCTGTCGTCGGCATAACGGTTGGAGAAATGGCCTATGATGAGTTGTTTCACACCGGCCTCACGGGCCACAGTGGCTGCCTCGAGGGCGGTGCTGTGATAGCGCGCACGGGCCTTGCGGGAACAGTCGTCGGCGTAGGTGGCTTCGTGGTAAAGCCAGTCGACGCCCTCAACGGCTCGGATCACACGCCGCGAGAACATCGTGTCGCTGGCATAGGCATAACTGCGCGCGGCATCGGGTGCGGTGGTCAACTCGTCATTGGGCACGGTGCGGCCATCGGCAGTCACAAAGTCGCGGCCCTGACGCAACGAGTTCAAGGCATGCCTGGGCACCTGCCAGCGCGCAACGGCATCGGGGTCGATGTGGCGCAACTTGGGCTTCTCGTCCACGCGGAACCCCACTGCCGGGATGCGGTGGCGCAACGGGAACGTGGTCACCGTAACAGCATTGTCCTCGTAGATGACCGCCTTGCGTGTTGTGATCACGTCCCACTCGATGGAGAACGGGGTCTCACGACAAAAGTAATCCAGCAACCGCCCAAACTGCTCCTTGCCGTCGGCAAAGGTGTGGATGGTGACCGTGCCCGTCTTGCCCAGCAATGCCATCGTGGACAGCAATCCAGGCAGGCCAAAGCAATGGTCGCCGTGCAGATGGCTCAAAAAGATGTGATTCAGGCGAGAGAATTTGAGGCCGCGACGCCGCATCTCGAGTTGGGCGCCCTCACCGCAATCGATCATCAACAAATGGTCACGCACATTGAGCACCTGGCACGACGGCAGGTGACGCAATGTGGACGTGGCCGAGCCGCAACCCAATATATTCAAATCAAATCGTGTCATCTTGGTTTGGCAAAGATACAAAATGTGCCGTTGTTTCACAACACCGGCACACAGTAAACCTTAAAAATCTAATCCTATGAAAAAACTAATTTGCAAATGTAACAACTTATTTTTTCAACTCCAAATTTTTAAAAAAAATATTACAAAAAACCGTAGTGTGCAAGTTCCAATAAGAAGTGCAACAGATGTGCGCAGCAGTGTCTCAGCATGAACAAAATGAGGGGGTGGACTGGACCACCCCCTCATGACATTATCGGTGAAAGTATCTCTCAAGCACTTGGGTCAATTGCCCACCGACAGTGTGGTATAGTACCGACCCGATTGATAACCGAAGGAGAGGGTCACATAGCCGGTGCTGTTGCCTCCAAACCAGGTGGCTGCCGTCTCAAACAGGTTGTCGTTCACTGCGATGGGAGAGCCGTAGACTGCGCACAAGTCACGATAAACACGATTGTAGCGCGAAAGGTCACGGTAGCCCTGAGAGTACACGAATTGGGCGTTCACCAGACGGCCGAAGTCGTCGTAGTTCAGCATCACATCGTGCCAGTTGAGGTTCAGCATCGCCACATTGCGCAGATACACGATGCCGTTGTCATATCCGTCGATGTCGTAGCCATTGTAGTACAGGTGGCTCAGCGACACGTCCATGTAGGTACCGAAGGTGATGCCCAAGATGCGATCGATGATTGGAGCGCCCACCAGGGGACGGTAGTGCACGGGGATCACAGGACGGTAGTAGCGCAGGGGAGCGGGACGATAGACTCTCACAGGGGGAGGCAGCGGACGGCTCCAGTTGCTGTGCATGTAGTTCCACCGGTACTGGTTGCGGTGCTCGGCAGGACCCAGGCTATAGGGTTTGGGAGGACGCGGGGGCTTGTTGTTCACACGGGGCTTCACATCGGTGCCACGGGTGCCCACATTGCCGTTGTCGCCAGGACGGCGTCCGCCAGTGCCGTTGTAGTTGTGGTTGCCTTTGTCGTGACCAGGACGCACATTGCCGCCACCGTTATCGCCGCTGTGGCCGCTGTGGCCGCTTCTGTCGTTATCCGGACGGGTGTTGCCACCGCCGTTGTTGCCGCTGTGGCCGCTTCTGTCGTTACCCGGACGGGTGTTGCCACCGCCCACATTGCCACCTTTGTTGTCACCGCCACGGTTGCCCACATTGCCGCCATTGTTGCCGCCGGTCGACTTTCCGCCAGTGGCGTCGCGGCGCTCGGCTGCGACGGTGCCACGGGTGTTGTCAATGGCACGGCTGTTGTCGGTGCCCAGCGTGGCGCGGCCAGTGGTCACGTTGCGCTGTTGCTGGACGGTGCGGTCTTGAGTGCGCGTCACCGAGGGTGTGGTGGTGGTGGTCTTGCCAACACTTGACGACGAACGGGTCGAGGTCGAGGTCGCATTCTCACGGATCACACTGCTGCGGCCGGTGTTCACATTGCGCTCCACGTTGCGGTCCATGCTGCGGTCACTCATCCGGCTCAACGACTGGTTGGTGCTGCGCACTCCCGACGACGAGGTGCTGGTATTCTTTCTCTCCACAGTCTGCGCCGGACGAGCGGTCGACTGGGTTGACCGAGTTTGGGTTGCAGCACTGCGGCTCACGGTTGCTTGACGGGAGTCATTGCTGCTGGTTCGTGCGGGAGCCGAAGTGGTAGTGCGGCTGCCGCCAATCGTTCCACGTGCGCCCGACCGTCCTTGGGCCGAGACCGTTGCGGCGCTAAGCACGCAAGCGGAGAGCATCATGCTCATCATCACTTTGTAAACAGTAGCTTTCATAACTCTTATATTTTAAATGTGTTAATAATTTCGTTTGTTTCTTAGACTGCAAATGCCGTGCCTCGTTTAACTACCGTTTTCGGCAATGGGCCGCTTTTCGTGCCCTTCGCCGCCTTTGCACCGACGAACGCCTTGTTTTCATCGACCAACGTCACCTCAAAAACAGGCATGCATCGCCGTAACTGAGGAAACGGAAGCCGTTTTCCAGCGCAAAATCATAGATGGGACGCCACTGGTCGCTCCCCACAAAGGCACTCACCAGCAGCAAAAGCGTGCTCTGCGGCTGGTGGAAGTTGGTAATCATCCCCTGCACCACTCGGTAGGTGTAACCCGGGGCTATCATCAATTGCGTGCTGCCCACATAGGTGTCGGCGCCAGTGCGGTCAAGATAGTCCACAATATTTTGTAATGCCCGCGCGGGCGCGAGGCGGCAGGGTGTGGTGTAGGGCATCCACTGTGTCACCGTCAGGTCGGGGGCATCGGGGTTCTCTTCCAGCAGTTGCCCCACATAGTAGAGGCTCTCTAGTGTGCGCACACTGGTGGTGCCCACTGCCACCACAGGGCGCTCTCCGGCCGCCAACTCGGCGATGAGTGCCCGCGGCACCTCGATGAACTCGTGATGCATGTCGTGCTCGCCTATTTCATCGCTCTTCACGGGTTGGAAAGTGCCTGCTCCCACATGCAGGGTGAGTTCGCGGCGCACAATGCCTTGACGGTCGCACGCTGCCAGCACATCGTCGGTGAAGTGCAAACCCGCCGTGGGGGCCGCCACACTGCCGTCCACATGGCTGTAGACGGTTTGGTAATCGGTAGCGTCGCTGGCTTCGGTGCCTCGATTCAGATAGGGAGGGATGGGTATCTCGCCAGTGGCTTCGAGCAGGGTGGCAAAGGTCACGCCGGGAGCATCCCAGGCAAAAGTCACCAACCACGAGTTGCCACGGCGCTCACCACGGGTAGCGGTGAGGACAACAGGCTGGCCGTCGATGGTCACCTCCTGCTGCAACGTCCCTTCGCGCCAGCGCTTGCTGTTGCCCACCAGGCATTGCCAGGTGCAACGCTCGGTAGTCTGGAATATCAGGGCATAATCCCTCGGCTCGGCGGGTTCCAAGCAAAATATCTCGATGGTTGAGCCGGTGGCTTTGCGGAAACGCAA
Organism: uncultured Bacteroidales bacterium; assembly: GCA_902782545.1. Classification (GTDB taxonomy): domain Bacteria; phylum Bacteroidota; class Bacteroidia; order Bacteroidales; family Muribaculaceae; genus Sodaliphilus. The sequence goes on along the minus strand of CACZNP010000126.1, from coordinate 5,502 downwards.
CCGAGCGTTGATGACACGCGTGTTGTTGTAAATCAACATGCAGCCTTGCGGCAACAGAAGCGGAACCTCATGAAAACGATGCTCCTCGATTTTTCCCTGACGCCAGCACAACAGCCGGCACTGCTCACGTTCGGCCAGCGGGTGCTTGGCAATCCGCTCGTCGGGCAAGGGGTAATTATAGTCGGCGATGCGCAATCCACGCACCTGTTCCAACAAGGTGTTATCGGGCTTTTTTTCGGACATCTTTCTCAATCATGCACAGTAAACCAGGAATATCGTCATCAGCAACGTGAAAATGAGCATGTTGCGGGCCGTCGCACCCAGCAACGGGTTCAGGGCGGCACCCTCGCGGGTGGTCAAGAGGCGCCACGTCACGGTGTGCAGCACCAGGTAGAGCAATGGCACCAGCAGCGACCAGCGCGAGAGCGATATCAGCCCCAGCGCGCAGTACACCCAAAGGGGCGACAGCAAGGACATGGCAATGTAGCCATTGAACAGATAGGCCATGCCTGCCAGCCGACGCCCAAAGATCACCACACTCGTACGCTTGCCGGCTTCGCGGTCATCGTCCACATCGCGGTAATTGTTCACAATCAGCACGTTCACACCCATCAGCCCTATGCTCATCGATGCCAACAGCACCAGCGGGTGGTAACGCAACGCCTGAACGTAATAGGTGAGGCACACGGGCACCAAACCGAAGAAAATGAACACCGCAAGGTCGCCCAACCCGTGATAACTCAGTGGATAGGGGCCTGCGCTGTAGGCCAAAGCACCCAGCGCAATGACAATGCCCACGGGTAACAGCCACCAGCCGCCGTAGGGAATCAGGCAGCACCCCACCACACCGGCCAGCGCCAGCAACGTCAGCGTCACACGCAGCAGGGTATTGGGGCTGATGTCGCCCTCGGTGACACCGCGTCGCGGTCCCACACGCCCCACTTTGTCGGCACCGCGCCGATAGTCAAAATACTCATTGGCCATGTTGCTCACCACTTGCGCCAGCAAGGCGAACAACACGCACAGAACAGCGGGCACCCACTTGAAGTGATGATGCCACACCGCCAAACCGATGCCCAGCACAACACCGCTGAGCGACACTGGCAGCGTGCGCAGGCGCGCGCACTCCAGCCAAATTTTGATTTGCCGTTTCACAGGGTGCAAAATTACAAAATTAACCACACACCCACACATTTTTCCACGCAGAAAATCACCGACCGCCCCACCCCGACCGGATGTCGTTGGTTTTCTGTTTCGTTTTCAATCCCCACAATGATAGGACCTCGTAGGCAGCACTACAATCCAAATTCTGTGCGGACCAAGTGATTGTGGCGGGCATTTTTTTGTTTTTGGTCTCGGCTTGCACTTCGTTGAGCCTCGTGGGCTCGAAGATAGGCGGCGCCTCGCCAAAACCAATTTTTTTTGTTTTTGGTCTCGGCTTGCACTATCTTTGTGGCATGAATGCGCAGAGCAACATCAGGAGCATTGAGGTGGTGGCGGCGGTCATCGAACGCAACGGGGCTTACCTTGCCACGCAGCGGGGTCATGGCGCTTTGGCTGGAGGATGGGAGTTTCCGGGCGGAAAAATCGAGCCGGGCGAGACTCCGCAACAAGCACTGGTGCGCGAAATCCAGGAGGAATTGAGGGTCACCATCCATGTGGGCGACCTGCTTACCACAGTCAAGTGCGACTACCCCGACTTCCACCTCACGATGCACTGCTACTTGTGCACCCTGGAACACGGGCACATAGAATTGCTTGAGCATAGCCAAGCACGCTGGCTCACCGGCAGCGAGTTGTACAGCGTGCAATGGCTGCCAGCCGACATTCAGGCGGTGGAGCGGCTTCAGCAACGGCTGTGCCCATTCACTTTCCGACACGGCACTCTGGCCGATGTGCCCACACTGCTGCGGCTGGCCGAGGCCGCCAAGCGCACCATGCGGGCCAGCGGCAACCAACTCCAATGGATCAACGGTTACCCCTCGGCAAGCGCCTTCGAGGCCGACATTGAGCACCACGTCTGCATCATCATGGAGCGCGAAGGGAATCCCGTGGCCACTTTTGCCTTCATCCCCAGCCCTGAGCCCACCTACGCCGTCATTGAGGGCGGACAATGGATTGATGACACCACCCCCTACTATGTGATTCACCGCATCGCCAGCGACGGCTCGCAGCGGAGAGTGCTGGAGGCCATGCTGCAATACGCCTGGCAACACACGTCCAACCTGCGCATCGACACGCACCGCGACAATGTCATCATGCGACACCTGCTGGCAAAAAACGGATTCACCTACTGCGGCATCATTCATCTGAACAACGGCGACGAACGACTGGCCTACCAACAATTGAGAGGCAATTCGGTTTTTTAGGGTCGGCAACATTTTTTTGAAAATTTTTCACACCACACTTTCCTCATGTGAAATATAAGGTGTAATTTTGCAGCCGTTTTGTGAATGCTCACAAAACCTTTTATTTTATTTAAGAGTATTATCACATAAAATAAGGTTAGTAGATAAACATCATGTTAGAAAAGACCAAAGAACTGTTCCGCCAGAGCATCGTGGTGCGCTTTTCGGGCGACTCCGGCGATGGCATGCAGTTGGCCGGCACCATTTTCTCCAATGTGTCGGCCGAGGTGGGCGACCAAATCTCCACCTTCCCCGACTATCCCGCCGAGGTGCGCGCTCCGCAAGGAACGCTCAACGGCGTGTCGGGATTCCAAGTGCACATCGGGCACGGGGTGCACACCCCCGGTGACGAATGCGACGTGCTGGTGGCCATGAACCCGGCTGCTCTCAAGCAGAACGCACCGTTCCTGCGCAAGGGAGGCGCGGCGATTGTCGACATCGACTCGTTCAAAAAGAGCGACCTCGAGAAAGCGCATTTCACCACCGACAACCCTTACAAAGAAATCAACCTCAAGGCCCAAGTGGTGGAGGTGCCCATGACCTCGATGGCGAAAGCCGCACTGGCCGACTCGGGCATGGATTTCAAGGCACAGATGAAGTGCCGCAACATGTTTGCACTGGGACTGGTGTGCTGGCTGTTCAACATGCCGGTGGAAAGTGCGCTGCACTTCCTCCAGAAGAAATTTGAGCGCAAGCCCGACATCTACCAAGCCAACGCCAAGGTGGTGCGGGGTGGATATGACTACGGACACAACATCCATGCCATGGTTTCCACTTACCGCATCGAAACCGCCAAGGCACGACCGGGCATCTACACCGACGTGAATGGCAACAAGGCCACGGCCTGGGGACTCATCCTGGCATCGGAGAAGAGCGGACGCCCGCTGTTCCTGGGTTCCTACCCCATCACGCCAGCCACCGACATCCTGCACGAACTGGCCAAGCGCCGCGACCTGGGTGTGAAGGCATGCCAAATGGAGGACGAGATTGGTGGCATCTGTGCGGCACTGGGCGCATCATTTGCCGGCAACCTGGGCGTTACCAGCACCTCCGGGCCCGGTCTGGCACTGAAAAGCGAAGGACTGGGACTGGCCGTGATGGCCGAGTTGCCATTGGTGCTCATCGATGTGCAACGTGGAGGGCCTTCGACGGGCTTGCCCACCAAAACCGAGCAGACCGACCTGCTACAGGCCCTTTATGGCCGCAGCGGCGAAAGCCCGCTGGTGGTGGTGAGCGCACTGTCGCCCACCGATTGCTTCCACATGGCCTTTGAGGCGGCACGCATCGCCATCGAGCACATGACACCGGTCATCCTGCTCACCGACGCATTCATTGCCAACGGCTCATCGGCATGGCGCATCCCCGATGAGGGTGAATATCCCGAGATTCGCCCCAACTTTGTCCCCGACGAGTTGCGAGAAAATTGGCGTGCCTATCAACGCAACGACGAGTGCGTGCGCTACTGGGCCATTCCCGGCACCGAAGGGCTGCAGCACCGCGTGGGCGGACTGGAAAAGGACTACGACACCAGTGTCATCTCAAACAACCCGCTCAACCACGAGCGCATGGTGCAGGCACGCAAACAAAAAGTGGCCAACGTGGCACTGCACATTCCCGAACAGGAACTGCTGGGCGACGCCGACGCCGACACCATCCTGGTGGGATGGGGTGGCACCTACGGACACCTCTACACGGCCATGGAACAACTGCGGGCCGAAGGACGCAAGATTGCTTTCACGCAATTCCGCTACATCAACCCCATGCCACGCAATGCCCGTGAACTGCTCTCACGCTACAACCGAGTGATTGTGGCCGAACTCAACGACGGACAGTTTGCCCGTTACCTGCAGGCCGAAATTCCGCAACTCAACATCCACCGCATCAACAAAGTGCAGGGACAACCGTTCCTGGTGCACGAAATTGTGGATGAGGTGAACAAAATCATGGAGGGATAAGCATCATGGAAGAAAACATCAACACCCCACAATATCAACCCAAAGATTTCAAGAGCGCACAGACCGTGCGCTGGTGCCCGGGCTGCGGCGACCATGCCGTGCTCAATGTGCTGCACAAGGCCATGGCACAACTGGGCATTCCGCCACACATGACAGCGGTCATCTCGGGCATCGGTTGCTCGTCGCGACTGCCCTACTACATGAACACCTATGCCTTCCACACCATCCACGGACGCGGGGGGGCGGTGGCCACAGGTTTCAAAACGGCACGACCCGACATGACGGTGTGGCAAGTGGCCGGCGACGGCGACTGCCTGGCCATTGGCGGCAACCACTTCATCCATGAGGTGCGACGCAATGTGGACCTGAACCTGCTATTGCTCAACAACAAGATCTATGGCCTCACCAAGGGGCAGTACTCCCCCACGTGCGACCGCGGCTTCGTGTCCAAGTCGTCGCCCTACGGCACTACCGAGGACCCGTTCATCCCCGCCGAACTGGTGTTTGGCGCAAGAGGCACATTCTTTGCACGCGGCATCGATGTGGAACTGAAAATCTCACAGGAAATCATGATCGAGGCGGTGAAGCATCGCGGTTGCTCAGTGGTGGAGATCCTGCAAAACTGCATGATTTTCAACAACGGCATCCACAACTACATCACCGCACGTGAGACACGGGCCGACCGCACCATTCACTTGGTGCACGGGCAGAAAATGCTCTTTGGAAAAAACATGGACAAGGGACTTGTGCAAGACGGATTCGGGCTCAAGGCGGTGACCCTGGGTCAGGACGGCTACACCATCGACGATGTGGTTGTTCATGACGCACACTGCCGCGACAATTTCCTGCACCAGCAACTGGCCATGATGGACGGCACGACACTGCCGCTGGCCGTGGGTGTGATACGCGATGTGGAAGCGCCCACCTACGAGGCCGAAGTTGAGCAGCAAGTGCAAACCATCAAGGCCAAGCATGGCTTTGGTTGCCTGCGCGACATGATTCTGGCCGGCGACACCTGGACCGTGAAGTAAGATACACGCAACAGCCAGTGAATCAAGCAGGCACTGCAATCCCGGGATTGCAGTGCCTGCTTTTGTTTGATATCGTTACCTCGCCAGCGAGGGTCACTCACCCATGAT
>CACZNP010000125.1 GCA_902782545.1 uncultured Bacteroidales bacterium | reverse complement strand
GAAATCCCGACACCTTTGTGGTTGTAAATGTGCTTGTGGGCGATACTTGCCCCGCGGCATGGTCAATAGTTGCGGGCGAAAATCACGCGGCGCTTGCTGGGCTTGCCGGTGTAGATGCATCGTCCCTCCTCTTCGGGAGCATCGAGAGGAATGCAACGAATGGTTGCCTTGGTTTCTTCTTTGATTTTCTCCTCAGTTTCGGTGGTGCCGTCCCAGTGAGCCAGAATAAAACCGCCCTTCTCTATTTGCTCCTTGAATTCTTCCCAAGTATCAACTTTGAAGGTCATTTCTTCACGGTGGCGCAACGCTTTCTGGTAGATGTTTTGCTGGATTTCCTCAAGCAATTGCTGCACGTGCTCTTCGATTCCCTGAAGCGGTGCACTTGATTTCTCAAGAGTGTCGCGTCGCATGACTTCGACAGTTCCGTTTGCGATGTCGCGGGCTCCAATCACGAGTCGCACAGGCACGCCCTTGAGTTCATAGTCTGCAAATTTGAATCCCGGGCGTTTGTTGTCGGCATTGTCGTACTTGACCGAAATGCCTTTTGCGCGCAAGTTTTCGACAATGGGTGCCACATGAGCATCAACTTCATGCAGTTGGTCGGCATTCTTGTAAACTGGGACAATGACCACTTGTATGGGTGCAAGATGCGGCGGAAGGACCAAACCGTTGTCGTCGCTGTGGGTCATGATGAGCGCTCCCATCAGTCGTGTCGACACACCCCACGATGTTGCCCAGACATATTCGAGTTGGTTGTCGTTATTAATGAATTTCACATCGAAAGCCTTCGCAAAATTCTGTCCCAAGAAATGCGATGTGCCGCTCTGCAGGGCCTTGCCATCTTGCATCATGGCCTCGATGGTATATGTCTCCAAAGCACCGGCAAAACGCTCGTTGGCAGTTTTCACGCCCTTGAGCACGGGCAAAGCCATGTATTTCTCGGCAAAGTCGGCATACACGTTGAGCATTTCGATGGCTTTTGCTTGCGCCTCTTCTTTGGTGGCATGTGCAGTGTGTCCCTCTTGCCACAGGAACTCGGCAGTGCGCAAAAACAGGCGCGTGCGCATCTCCCAACGGAACACGTTGGCCCATTGATTCACCAGCAGCGGTAGGTCGCGATAGGAACTGATCCAGTTGCGGTAGGTGTTCCAAATGATGGTCTCTGACGTAGGTCTGATGACAAGTTCTTCCTCCAAACGAGCCTCGGGGTCGACGACAACACCCTTTCCGTCGGGGTCGTTCTTGAGGCGGTAATGGGTCACCACGGCGCATTCTTTTGCAAATCCTTCCACATGGTCGGCCTCACGGCTGAGAAAGGACTTGGGAATGAGTAGCGGAAAATAAGCATTCTGCACTCCGGTTTGTTTAAACATATCGTCGAGTTGACGTTGCATCTTTTCCCAGATGGCATATCCATAGGGCTTGATAACCATGCAACCCCTAACGGCCGACTGTTCGGCCAAGTCGGCTTTCACCACCAGTTCGTTGTACCATTGAGAGTAGTTCTCGGCTCTTTTCGTCAAATCTTTCAGTTCTGTTGCCATATCGAAAATTTACTGTTTTTGAATTTGCTTAATATTGATTTTGCCTTTTTTGGCTTGGTTGAGCATGACATCGCCAGGGACGAGATAGATTTCGAGGCGGCGATTGCGCTTGCGATTGTCCATGGAGTTGTTGTCGTTGATTGGGTCGGTTGCGCCCAGGGCGTAAGGTACCACAAAGTCCACCGGGCCATTATCCTCAAACCAATCGAACACGGCATTCACGCGCGAGCGGGTCAGTTCAAGGGTATAAATGTCCGATCCCGTGTTGTCGCTGTGCATCACCAGCAGCATCTTATAGAATCCAGGATTGACCAGATACTGCAACATGGGCTTGAGCGATGTCTTCCCCAGGTTGCTCAACACCGTGTCGTTTGGCGCAAACAATTGCCCTGCAGGTATAGTGATCACTATCACCTCATTGTCGCGCATGAGTTCTACATCGAAATTTTGTTTCTTGAGTTTGACCGCCACATCGTACTGGTAGTCTTGTACACGGTCGGCCTGCTTGTCATTGCTGATTTCGGGAGTCTCCAGATTGTCGTCAAGAGACAGTTCATAGATGTCTACCACTTGTTTCTTGGCATACGATGTGAGTGGTGTGACAAGAGTCATGACCAGTGCCAATGTTATGATGCGAAATATACTTTTCATAGGTTAGGTGTTAAAGGGTTAATATGCCCTTGGGCAAATCCATAATCATCTTTTTGTCAGCGAGATTGAGGTCAGTAATGAGTTCATCAACGGCGGGAATCCTCACCGTTTCCCCGTTTTCCCTTTGTACCAGGAACAAAACATTCATGGTACTGTCGTCCACTTCGGTGATGGTGCCCACGGTTTCTCCCTGGACATCCTGCACGGTGAATCCGATGAAGAAATCAAGCGGATACTGTTCATCGTCATCCATCTCGCTGGCTACTGCCTGGTACTCCTTTTGCAAGACATAGATATCCTCGTTGACCAATAGTTCGGCATCCTTGTCGCTACACACGCCATCGATAGTGAGCAACACGGTTTGCGACGACTTCGGCCTTGATGCACCCACAAAGAAAGGCACATAAATGCCATCGATGTCCGACACAAGGCACGAGAACTTGGACAACTTGTCGATGTCGATATCGACAGTTGCCGAAATCTCGCCGTGCACACCGTGGGGTTTATTGTATCGGCCGATCTTGATGAGGCAGTCGCGGGTAATCATTTTTTCTTTTTCTTCTTGCCAGAGTTTTGTGGTTGCGGCGCTTCTTTGAATTCATGGAGCATGTGAGTGGCCGGATCCAAGCGGATGCGTCCTTGCGAATAGTAGGCCAAGTCCTTGAAGATCTTGGCATCGTCCACATCTTCCTTGTTGATTTGGAAGATGAGTTTCTTCATGTGGTTTGCCAACAGCATCACCAGTGCATCGCGCTCCTCGCCATCGGGATATTCGGCAGCGCGTTCAATCATCCGTTCGATGATTTTACCGTAATGCCTCAGTTTGATGGGTTCCAATGCATAGGGAATCGGCTCTGGACTTGTCGCCAGATTTGCTTCGCTCACCACTGGATAGGGGAAATCGATGTCAAGTTTGAAATCGCTCATGATGGCCAAATGGTCCCACAATTTGTGCTTGTAGTCGGCCTCATCTCGCAATTGTGGGAAGAGATTTCCCATGATTTGCACAATGGAGTAAGCGCAACGGTTGCGTTCCTCACGGTCCTCGATGGTCACGCAATGATCCACCATTTGCTGTATGTTACGCCCATATTCGGGCAATACCAATTGTTTGAGTTGTGAATTATAGGTTAGCATAACGTGCAAAGATACTGAAAAATGTTGAACGATGAAGTTAAAGAATGTTTTTCTTGGGCACTGTGGCTTGGAACTCCTTCAAGTAGAGAGGTGTTGAATAAGCCACATCCATGAACTTCTGTTCACGGAACGCTTTCTCGGCCAGCACCATCATGTCGACGGCCACTGGCTTTACCCCATCGATGAACCAGGCGTTACTTTGTGTGATCACTTCACGCGCTTTTTGTGCGCCATTGCCCACGAAAATCACTTTGCGCTCCTGTAGGAACTGGTCAAACGAGTTCTCGTTGAGAATCAAGGGCTGTGGCTCCATCAAGGCATTTAGCGCTGCGTCATAGACCGCTGTGTAAACTTCCATGCGTCGGGCATCTATCATGGGTGCATAGGCCGCATTCTCGTCATCGATGAAATGATTGAACATCGTTGATACCGTGAGCAGTTGGAGCGTGTTCACCCCGATGAGAGGCACCTGCAGTCCAAATGCCAGTCCCTTGGCCTCGGACAAGCCAATGCGCAACCCTGTGTAAGAACCGGGGCCAATGCTAACCGCCACAGCATCAAGAGTCAGTTCACGTGTGCGCACATAATCGAGGGCCGACTTGATTTGTGCACTGAGCAGTGTGGCGTGCGTCTGTCCATCGTAATTCTCATGATGCTCAAGCACTTGTCCTTCTTGAGTGAGTGCTACCGAGCAAACGTCGGTTGAGGTCTCTATATTAAGAATGGTTGCCATCGTAACAAGTATCTCAAAATTGTGCGCAAAATTACAAAAATACCCGTGCCCATCGAAGAAATTTCACGTATTTTTCGTTTCACCATGCAAATTTATCATGAACATGAAGCATATAGTGCAAGACTTTGGGCAGAACTGCATAGCGCAAAAAAAGAAAAAATTAAAAATAATTCCTGGTTTGATTGGTTGCTGCAGAATAAAAGTGTAAATTTGTGGGAAAAAAGAATAGGACAATGATATTATCAATGACCGGATTCGGGAAGGCTGTTCGAGTGATTGGAAACAAAAAAATCACCGTCGAAATCAAATCACTTAACAGCAAGCAGATGGATTTGTCGGTGCGTATGCCGCAATCCTACCGTGCAGTGGAACTCGACCTGCGCAATCTCATCAACGAGCGGCTGATGAGAGGAAAGGTGGAAATGAATCTCACTTGTGAGGCTGCCGAGGGCGAAACGCCCACAAGTGTGAACATCCCCATGCTCAAGTTATACAAACGGCAAATTGAACAGATGTCGACCGAGTTGGGTATCGGATTGCCCGGCGACTGGTATGCCACGCTGTTGCGAATGCCTGATGCTTTGAAGAACGAGATTAACTCCAACGAGGTCGACGAAGATGAATTGGTGGCAGTGCGCCAAGCCGTGAGTGCCGCCCTTGACGCCCTGATTGATTTCCGTCGTCAGGAAGGCGCCCGATTGGAGTTGTTTTTCAGGGAAAAAATCGAGTGTATCGGCCGGCTTCTGGGCGAGGTTGAACAGTATGAAGGCGTCAGGACTGAAAAAATCAAAGCACGCATCCTCGACAGCCTGCAACAACTCAAAGGAGTTGACTACGACAAGAACCGCTTTGAGCAGGAACTGATTTTCTATATCGAGAAACTCGACATCACCGAGGAGAAACTGCGTCTGCGCAATCACATGGCCTACTTCCTCGACACGCTCAGTGCCGAGCAGGGACAAGGGAAGAAATTGGGATTCATCGCCCAGGAGATGGGGCGTGAGATCAACACTACCGGCTCCAAGGCCAATCAAGCCGAGATGCAAAAAACCGTTGTGGCCATGAAAGACCAACTGGAGCAAATCAAGGAACAAGTCCTAAATGTGCTGTAATTCAATCAACATCAATAACCTTTAAATTATTAAATGACATGACCGCAGGAAAACTCATCATCATATCCGCGCCATCGGGGAGTGGGAAATCGACCATCATCAATGAGGTGATCAAAGACGAGTCGCTGAAGTTGGAATTCTCCATCTCGGCCACCACCCGACCTCCACGGCGTGGAGAAACCGACGGCGTGAACTACTACTTCATGACCCCCGACGAATTCAAGGCCGCCATTGCCGCCGATGAGTTCGCAGAGTATCAAGAGGTGTACGAAGGTCGTTTTTACGGAACGCTCAAGCGTGAAATTGAGCGTATCAATGAGGAAGGTAAAAACGTGGTCCTCGACATTGATGTGCTGGGTGGAATCAATGTGAAAAAAATGTATGGAAACCATGCATTGGCCATCTTTATCAAGCCCCCCAGCATCGACATCCTGCGCCACAGACTGCTCTCTCGCGGAACCGACTCGATTGAGGAAATCGAGCGTCGCGTGAGCAAAGCAGAGTTTGAACTGGGCTATGCCGACCAGTACGACCAACAGGTGGTGAATGATGTGCTGCGTGTGGCCATTGATGAGACCCACGACATCATCCGTGATTTTGTGAACCAGTAAAAGTGTTGCAAGATTATGAGAATAGGAATCTTTGGCGGCACGTTCAACCCTATTCACACCGGCCATGCCATTGTTGCGAGCCACATGGCACGCTTCACCGATTTGGATCAAGTGTGGCTCATGGTCGCCCCACTCAACCCTTTCAAAGAAGGCCAACAAATGACGGTGACCGACCGCGACCGGTTGTGGATGACCGAAATGGTGACTTGCCGCATCGATGGTGTTTCGACATCGGCGTTTGAGTTCACCCTGCCCCGCCCCTCCTACACCGTCGACACCCTTCGGGCCCTGCGTGAGAAATTTCCCGAACACGAATTCTCGCTGGTGATTGGGGCCGATAACTGGGCCGCTTTTGACCGCTGGCGCTCTCCGGATGAGATTGTGCGTCACCATCGGGTGCTTGTTTACCCCCGCATGGGCTACCCGGTCGAAATCCCCAATGAATTGCGTGACCGCGTTCTACTTGTCGAGGCTCCAGTTGTCGAAATTTCGTCCACCCAAATACGTGACTTGGTGGCCACAGGACAGGATGTGAGTTTTCTGGTGCCAGATGCGGTGCGAGACTACATTTTGAAAAAGAAGTTATACCAACCCCAACCATCATGAAACTATCTCCCAACAGTCTCACCTTCATCGCTCTCACCAATGAGTATTGTCAAGCGATAGAGAGTGTTGCCACATATGAACGCGACTATTTTGTGGCTCTGATGCTCAAATTGCTGCCTCGCATCTACATCACGGCCAGTGACGTGGAAGCCGACAGCGGTTACAGCGATTGCTACATTGACTCGCAACTTGACGAAGAAACTTACCTGCAGGTGCGAGATGCCATCGCGCAAGTGATGGGTGACGAGGACGTGTACCTTGAGGTGATGGTAGCCGACATGAAATACAGCGATGTGCCAATTGCCACATCCATTTCGGAGAATCTGAGCGATTTGTATCAGGAGTTCTATAATTTCATCGCCTCGGCGCGCGATATGCCCACCGATGTACAGCAAGAATTGGTGGACGTGTGCAAAGAGAATTTTTGCAATTATTGGAGCCAGACACTTTGCAATGTGCTCCGCTCATTAAATAACATTTACTATAACACTACTTTGAACAATGAATACTGAACCTTCAAAACACATTAAGGACTTGCTCGCATTTCTTGATGAAAGTCCTTGTAATTTTTTGGCCATTGAATCGGTGAAACACCGTTTGTTGAATGCAGGCTACACCGAGAAATCGCTGTGCGATGCTATAGTGGCCAAACCCGGTGACCGCTTTTTTGTGACCAAGAACGACTCGGCGTTGTTTGCCGTGAGAGTGGGCGCTTTGTCACCCGCCCAAACGGGCTTCCGCATCATAGCCGCCCATAGCGATTCTCCTTGCTTCCGCGTGAAACCCCGCGCCGAAATGCTTGGACAAGGGGGCATTGTGCGGCTGAACACTGAGGTTTATGGCGGCCCAATTCTTTACACGTGGTTCGATCGTCCCCTGTCGCTTGCCGGCCGTGTGATTTTGCGAGGCAAGGATGCACTTCATCCTGTCACGCGGCTCTTGAAGGTTGACCGCCCCTTGCTCAGTATCTCTCATCTGGCTATCCACTTCAACCGTGGGGTGAACGAAGGGAACCCTCTGTCGAAGCAAAAGGACATGTTGCCTATTCTTGCCAAACTCAACGACACCCTCGAAACCGATTGCCTGTTGCTCAAACTGGTGGCGGCCGAACTTCAAGTTGAACTTGAAGATGTGCTTGACTTCGATTTGTTCCTCTATGATACTGAACACGCTTGCTTGTTTGGATTGAACAATGAGTTTGTTTCGGCAGGCCGACTCGATGACCTCAGCATGGTGCATGCCGCAACCATGGCTCTCATTGATTCTCAAGCCAACGATGCCACGCAGGTTGTTGCAGTCTTTGATAATGAAGAAACGGGAAGCGGGACCAAACAAGGAGCGGGTTCGCCTGTGCTTGCCAACCTGTTGTGGCGGCTCATGGAATCACAAGGTGCCAATGCCGACGAATTTGGGCAGGCCATCAACCGTTCCTTTATGATTTCGGCCGACAATGCACATGCTTTCCACCCCAATTACGCCGAGAAATACGATCCCACCAATCATCCTTCGTTGGGAGGTGGGCCGTGTGTGAAAATCAATGCCAACTGCAAGTATATGACCGATGCCCATAGCGCTGCCATTTTCAAGAGTCTGTGCGATAATGCCGGGGTCTGCTGTCAGTATTTCGTCAATCACAGTGATGTGGCAGGTGGCTCTACGCTGGGCAACATACTCACCGGTCAAATCGAACTCGAGGGCGTGGACGTGGGCAATCCGTTGCTGGCCATGCACTCGGTTCGGGAGACAGCCTCGGTAACCGACCACGAGGACATGATTTCAGTGATGCGCCACTTCTTTGACCTCAAGGAGAAATAACGGGCTGTATAAGTCCTAACTAATAGGGCATGGAGAAATGGATGGGCTGGGCATATCGCACTCCCACATATTCCCCATTCAACTCTCCAGGTATCCATCGCGGCATGGCTTTGACCACCCTCACTGCCTCGTCCTCGAGCAACTGGGCGATTTCCAGTTTGATTTGTTGTTGCTTTTCTTCGGACTGTTTACTGAACGTGGCAGGAGTGTAGTACTCGATGCTGCGTTCCAGTACTTTGATGTCGTGCAGCGAGCCGTCTTCGTAGACCACAAACTCTGTAAGAATGCGTCCACCCACTTTGTACTGTTCGGCCAGTGGGGGGTACTTGATGGTTTGAATCAAGAATTTGCCCAACCCCTCTATTCCTCCTGGAAAAGAGGGCATTATCAGATCAGGGTTTTGGTCATTCTGAGCGAAAGTTCCCAGAGAAGTGACTGCAAGCAACATAGCAAAAAGAATTCTTTTCATGGTTGTGGCATTTTGAGATGGATCATGTCACAAAGATACAACAAATCCCATTACGAACAAACCGATAATGGCGTTTTGGCAAACAGTGGGCTCAACCGGCTGGCAAAAGCATTTACCTGCAATCGTTTAGAAGCCAGCAAACCAGATAAATTGAGTTGACCATCACAGTACGGAATAATAATTTTGCGAGAATCAAGTTTTTTGCTTATATTTGTAAATTGAAATGAAAAATCTTAACTAACTAAAACCATTATCAATATGCAAGACGAAAAACTATTGAAGGAAGTAACCGCGAAAGCCATGCAGTGGCTTGGCGAAGGTTATGACGCCGAGACCCGCGCACAAGTTCAGGCCATGCTCGACAATGACGACAAGACAGAATTGATTGAGTCGTTTTATCGTGATTTGGAGTTCGGCACTGGTGGTCTGCGCGGCATCATGGGTGCCGGAAGCAACCGCATGAACATCTACACCGTGGGAGGTGCCACACAAGGCTTGGCTAATTATTTGAAAGAGAACTTCAAGGACTTGGACCAAATCAAAGTGATTGTGGGCCACGACGTGCGCAACAACAGCCGTTTGTTTGCTGAGACGGTGGCCAACATCTTCTCAGCCAATGGCATCAAGGTGTACCTCTTTGAAGGTCCCCGCCCCACTCCCGAAGTGTCTTATGCCATTCGGTTGCTGGGTTGCCAGAGCGGTGTGAACATCACAGCGTCGCACAATCCCAAGGAGTACAATGGCTACAAGGCCTATTGGGATGATGGCGCCCAGGTGGTGTCGCCGCACGATGTGAATATCATCAACCATGTGAACCGCATCCACGATGTGAGCGAAATCAAGTTTGAGGGAAATCCCGATTTGATTGAGATTATCGGTGAGGAAATCGACAACCAATATATTGAGCAAATCCACACCCTGTCGCTCAGTCCCGATATCGACAAACGTCAGCACGACCTGAAGATTGTGTATACACCTATCCATGGTGTGGGACGTGACATTATTCCACGTTCCCTGCGTCGTTGGGGATTTGACAATATCATCCACATTCCCGAACAGGATGTGATGACGGGTGAATTTCCCACTGTGGGCGGTTCCCCTAATCCTGAATTGTTGCCCACCATGCGCATGGCCATCGAGAAGGCCGAGGAGGTGCAAGCCGATGTGGCCATGGCCAGTGACCCCGATGCCGACCGCATTGCCGTGGTTATCAAAAACACCAAGGGTAAATATGACTTGCTCAACGGCAACCAAATCCAAATCATATTCCACTATTACCTCATGGCTCGAAATGAGGAATTGGGCTTGCTCAAGGGTGACGAATACATTGTCAAGACGATTGTGACCAGTGAGTTGATTGCCAAGATTGCACGTGCCAAAGGCATCAAGATGTACGACTGCTTCACGGGCTTCAAGTGGATTGCCACGGTGATGCGTGAAAACGAAGGCAAAGGCCGCTATCTTGGTGGTGGCGAGGAGAGTTATGGCTTCTTGCCCGAGACATTTGCCCGCGACAAGGACTCGGTGTCGTCAATTCCTTTGATGGCTGAGATTGCCGCATGGGCTAAGGATCGTGGAATGACCATGAACGACATGCTCATCGATGTGTACAAGACCTACGGATACTCCAAGGAGCGTGGAATCTCGGTAGTCCGTCCCGGCAAGAGCGGCGCCGAGGAGATTGTGGCGATGATGAAGAACTTCCGCGAGAACCCCCAAAAAGAAATTGCCGGATCTCCTGTTGTTCTTATCAAAGACTTCCAATTGCTGGAGCAAAAGGACCTTGTCAAAGATGAGGTGACCAAACTTGAAATGCCGGCCACCAGCAACGTGCTTCAGTATTTCACTGCCGACGGCACGAAAGTATCCATCCGTCCCAGCGGAACAGAGCCGAAAATCAAGTTCTACATCGAAGTGCACGACAAACTCGAAGACGCCGAAGGCTACAATGCCAAGAATGATTGGGCCGACGCAAAGATTGACCAGATTTGCCGTGACTTGGGTATCGCATAATCAATATCAAAATTTCAAATGGCTGAAAATACAACAATCAAAACGTTACGCGACTCGGCTGCCATGAGATGGACAGCCCTGTTGCTGCTGGCGCTTGGAATGTTCTGCAGTTACATCTTCATGGACATCCTTTCGCCTATCAAGGACCTGATGGAATCGACACGTGGATGGAGTTCATCGGCTTTCGGCACCGAGGAAGGTGCTGAGGTGTTCCTCAACGTGTTTGTTTTCTTCCTCATTTTTGCGGGAATCATCCTCGACAAAATGGGTGTGCGTTTCACCGCGTTGCTCTCGGGTGGAGTCATGCTGGTGGGTGCAATTATCAAATGGTATGCCGTTACCGATGCGTTTACTGGCAGCGCCCTGGCCGATTGGTTCACCAATCACTTGAACTACATTCCTGTTTTCGATGAACTGGGTGTGTCGCCATTCTATGAGGGAATGCCGGCCAGTGCCAAATTTGCCGCTGTGGGCTTTATGATCTTTGGCTGTGGCGTTGAGATGGCCGGTATCACTGTGAGCCGCGGTATTGTCAAGTGGTTCAAAGGCCGTGAGATGGCCCTTGCCATGGGATCGGAGATGGCTTTGGCCCGCTTGGGCGTTGCCACCTGTATGATTTTCTCGCCTTATTTTGCGAAGTTGAGCGGCACCATTGATGTGTCGCGTTCAGTGGCATTTGGTGTAGTGTTGATGATGATCGCGCTCATCATGTTCATTGTGTACTTCTTCATGGACAGCAAACTTGACAAGCAGACCGGTGAGGCCGAGGAGAAAGACGATCCATTTAAGGTGAGTGACATTGGCAAGATTTTGACCAACAAAGGATTCTGGCTGGTGTCATTGCTCTGTGTGCTTTACTACAGCGCTATCTTCCCCTTCCAGAAGTATGCGGTCAACATGTTGCAATGCAACCTCTCATTCACCGAAGTAGACCCCAATTCATTCTGGGCAAGCCAAAGTTTGACCATTTATCAGTATATTGTCATGCTGATAGTCGCTGCCACGGCGTTCATGAGCAACTTCATGAAAAACAAGGGTGTCAAGTACGGTTTGTTGTGTGTGTCGATTGTGGCACTGATTGGCTATTGCTACATGGGCTACATGCGCCAGTCGGCCGAGAGTGTGTTTGCCGTATTCCCCTTGTTGGCTGTCGGTATCACTCCCATTTTGGGCAACTATGTTGACCACAAAGGAAAGGCCGCCTCGATGTTGGTCCTCGGGTCGTTGCTGCTCATTGCATGCCACTTGACGTTTGCCTTCATACTTCCGTTGTTCAAGGGTAGTGCTGCATCGGGGTTTGTTGTGGCATATCTCACCATTCTGGTGTTGGGATCATCCTTCTCGCTTGTGCCGGCGGCTTTGTGGCCCAGCGTGCCCAAGTTGGTCGATTCAAAGATCATTGGCAGCGCCTATGCACTCATTTTCTGGATTCAGAACATTGGATTGTGGCTGTTCCCGATCCTTATCGGCAAAGTACTGGATGCAACCAACCCCGAAATTGTTCAAGGCTTGCAAAGTGGCACCATGGAAGCAGAGCAAGCGGCTGTTTCCTACGACTATACATGGCCACTGGTGATGCTCGCATGTTTGGGTATCGCGGCCTTGCTCATCGGCTTGTATCTCAAAGTGGTTGACCGCCAGAAACATTTGGGACTTGAAGAACCAAACATCAAGAAATAACACAAAAACAAACATCTTTCATCAGGGGGTATACCATTTTGTATACCCCCTTTTAATAGAAAACCAACGATGAAACAATACGTCAGGAAAAAACTCAGTACATCATCGGTTGCACGGTGGACCGTGCTCATGATTGTGTCCCTTACTATGATGACTGGTTACGTGGTTGCCAAAGAAATGTCACCCCTACAATATCTGCTTGAATTGTCGCCATTGCAGGGAGGCCTTGGATGGTCAAGCAGTGAGTTTGGGCTATTTGCCGGCTCACGTGGCTTTTTCAATGTGTTTTTCCTGATGTTGTTCATTGGTGGTGTGATTCTTGACAAAACCAATGTGCGCTTTGCCGGCATGTTGTCGTGTGCCTTGATGGTGGTTGGTGCCGGTGTCATTTATTATGCTGTGACAGCGATGAGTTCACAAGAAACCGTGTCGTTGACGATGGCGTTGCCAAGCATGAAACAACAAGTACTTGTGGCCGCACTGGGCTTCGCCATTTTTGGTATTGGGTACGAGATGTGCGGAATCACTGTGTCGAAGGTGATAGTGAAATGGTTTAGTGGCAAAGAAATGGCGTTGGCAATGGGTATACAAGTGGCGTTGGCCCGCCTGGGAACGGCTTTGGCCTTGGGATTCAGTCCTGCCATCGCTATCCACTACAACATCTCCACTCCCATTTTGTTGGGGTTGCTATCGGTGGGCTTGGGGCTCATTGTTTATTTGGTTTATTGCATGATGGATGTCCGCTTCGACCATGAGCAAAAAATGGTTCAGGACACGGCGCATGACAGCAATGAATCGTTCCACTTTAGTGACCTGAAACTCACCATCCGCAATTCAGGGTTCTGGCTCATCACATTGTTGTGCCTCCTCTATTATTCTGCTTTGTATCCTTTTTTGGACTTTGCCACCAAACTCATGATATCAAAATACGGCGTCAATCATGAGGTGGCAGGACTCATCCCCGCCATCCTGCCATTCGGTTCCATCATCCTTACTCCGTTGTTTGGATATATGGTTGACCGCAAAGGCCATGGGGCTACTATTATGGTTGTGGGCACCATTATGCTCACCGTGGTTCTCATCGTGTTTGCGTTACCTCTTACGTCGAGCATGGTGGCCATCACGTTGATGTCAATTTTGGGCATCGCTTTTTCCTTGCTGCCCAGTGCCCTGTGGCCTGCAGTCCCCAAGATAGTCCCCATGAAACAATTGGGTTCGGCTTATTCAATCATTTATTATATTCAGAACATTGGATTGATGCTCATTCCCATCTGGATAGGTCGAGTGCTCGAGGCCAACACCACGCATTCCATGACCGATTACACACAAGCCATGTGGATTTTTGCCACCATTGGCGCACTTGCCATTGTGGTGGCAACACTCTTGCTCATTCAAGACCGGCGCAAGCACTACGGGTTGGAAACCCCTAACGTGCAGCCAGATTAAATACAGTTCAAATACTCTATCGCAGCATGCCGACCTGCATTGATCAGTGTGGGTTCGTGTGCGTCACTATTGATCAGAATCGGAGTACCATATCTCTTCAACAAGGAAAAGTACTTTATTGATGGGAAAAACCGATGATGCTTCATCCATGCCTTAGTGTTAATCTCGACCACCAAATGATGATCCATAATGGCCTCAAACAAATCCATGAACAAACGGCCATACCACGGTTCCTCGTCGATTCCCGGTTTGAACAACGAAGCATTGAGACCGATTTTGTCGAAATGTCCAATCACATCAAAACCGCCCTTTTCCACCATCTTCAGCGATTGTGCATAGAATGAGCGCACAACCTTCTCAATGTCATCATCGAAGAATTCGCGCATCTTCTTGATGAAACTGTCGATGTGACCATCAATGTCGACATATTCTTGAGGATTCGTGAACGATGGGATGAAATGAATGGAACCAATGCGATAGTCGAGCGGAATGGTGTCATAAAAAGCATCCGATGGCCCAAAGGTATCTATATAGTCGATTTCCATTGCGGCAAAAATGTGAATGCGCGAACCATAAAGATGACGCAATCGTTCAATTTCAGAAATATATTCCGCTACATTGGCACGAGACATGTTGCACGACGTCTCAAACGGCAGTGGTGAATGAGGAGAAAATCCAAGGTGTGTGAATCCACGCTTCAGTGCTTCGCACACGAAAGCCTCCATGGGTGCATGCCCATCGCAGAACTGGGTGTGCGTGTGGAAGTTGTAGAGTTGTGATTGGTTAGTTATATTACTAAAGTCCATTGTTTTCAGTTAAAACATCTTTGCGATTTGCTCAAATGGAATCACATTGATGATTGTTTTTCCATCGGGCGTGTAATGTGGTTGCGGAAGTTTGAGCAAGTCGGCAACAAGTACATCCATCTCTTCCTGCATGAGCGGGCGCCCATAGGGGATGGCCGCGCTATCGGCCACTGTGAGAGAGATCCGTTCCAGCACCTTACTCTTCACCGAAACGCCCCCATTTTCCACCGAATCGATGATTTGTAATACCATCGACTTCACGTCAACACCTTCAAGTCCAGCCGGGATGGCATTGATTGACCAATCGCCATGTCCCATGTCGGACAAAGAAAAACCCATTTGCTCCATACTGGGGAGGATTTCTTGCAATTCCATCACTTGTGTCTTGCTTAGGTGAAGTATCTCAGGAAACAGAATGCTCTGTGAGACGAATGTGCCATTTGACATACGCTTCATGTATCGGTCAAAAAGGATGCGCACATGTGCCCGGTGCTGGTCAATCAGCATCAACCCCGACTTGGTGGGTGACACTACATAACGTCCTTTCATTTGCAGGCAAGTCATTGAGTAGTCGCTCTGGACAAGCAATTGCGATTCTTGCTCATCGGCATTTTTATCTGCCTCGCTTGACGGTGTGTTATCGGGTGTGCTGTCCGTTTTTTTCTTGCTCTCAAAATTCTTGTACAGTTCTTCCCAATCCGACAGAGAATCAGAGCGGTGGTATTGTCTGTTGCCAGCCCCCCCTCCGCTTTGTTTGAACGGGTTATAGGTGGGATCGACATCGATTGATGGCATTTCGCCCCCACCCCCTTGAGTGTAAGCAGGAATCATGGGTGCTCCTTCGGTATCAAAATCAATTGCAGGAACAGCACTGAAGCGTCCCAGTGCTTCTTTGACTGCTGCAGCAAGAATCTGCCAGATGGGAATCTCATCCTCAAACTTAATCTCGGTTTTTGTCGGATGGATGTTCACATCGATTGCTTGCGGATCGACTGTTATGCGTAAGAAATAATTGGGTTGCTCATCAGTCGGTATCAATTGGTCATAACTGTTGATGATGGCTTTGTGGAAGTAGGGATGCTTCATGAATCGGCCGTTGGCAAACAAGAATTGCAAATAGTTACGTTTTCGGGCGTTCTCGGGTTTTCCCACGTAGCCTTGCACCTTTACAAGCGATGTGTCAATGCTCAACGGTATGAGTTGTTCCTCAATATTGCGACCCATCAAGGCTGCAATTCTCTGAATGAATGTTCCTGGCGACAGTTTGTAGATGACATTGCCGTTGTGAATGAGTGTGAATTCAACCTCATTGTTGATCAATGCCAATTTCTCAAACTCCTTGATGATGTTGCTCAGTTCAACTTGATTGCTTTTCAAGAACTTGCGACGTGCCGGGACGTTGAAGAACAAGTTCTTCACCATGAAATTACAACCCACAGGGCATGCGTCAGGTTCTTGCGATAGGCATTGAGAAGCGTTGATGACAAGTCGCGTGCCCAATGCTGAATCCTTGCGACGAGTGCGCAACTCAATTTGTGAGATGGCAGCGATCGATGCCAAAGCCTCTCCCCTGAAACCCATGGTATGCAATGAAAAAAGATCTTCGGCTGAGCGGATTTTTGAAGTACTGTGACGTTCAAAGGCAAGCCGTGCATCGGTATCGCTCATCCCCACCCCATTGTCAATGATTTGTATCAAAGTGCGACCCGCGTCTTTGAGCACAATCTGTATGTCGGTGGCTTGGGCATCGATGGCATTCTCCACCATCTCTTTGATGACAGATGCCGGACGTTGGATCACCTCACCGGCGGCAATCTGATTGGCCACTGAGTCGGGCAGTAGTTTTATAACATCACTCATGGTTTAACGGTTGCGGTGACGACGGTTGCCCTCCTGCTCCAGCATGAGTGCCCGCATCTCCTCGGTTTTGTCAAATATCTCATCGGGGGTATGAGGCCGGTACTCTTCATACCATTTAAAAGACGGTAAAAACAGGTCAGCCTTTTTGGCAAGATACAAAGGCGTGATTTTCCCAGAAACCTCAGGCCACATACTGATTCGGTCCACTTCCTGCTTGGGTTTGAGCATGATTTGCATATAACTTGATTCAGCGTTCACCATCTTGTTGTAGGTCGAATCCTTTTCCTGTGGGAACATGATTGCCAGCACATTGCCATCGACATCGAGTTGGCGCAATTCCTTTTTCTCAAAGTATGCTTTCATCTTCTTCCCACTGAGTTGGTCATAGTACGTTTCCCCAAGATGCTCGGCCATGAATCCGAAATTGGGCAGCGTGGCCCAGTCGGCCGAACTGTCATTGAGATGGACGTTTATTTCCTCTCCATTGATTTGGCGGTTGTCGCTCCACACCACTGCATGGCGGTACATGTTGATGATGGTATCGGCCTCGCTCAGTTGCAAAGAGTCACAAATTCCCTGTATGTCATTGCGGTAAAACCGCACATTGTTGAATGCCCTGAGGATACGGACAGAGTCGCTGTTGACAAGAGTGCACAGGGTGTCGGCATGAAGGTAGATGGTGTCTTTTTGAGAGAACTCACGGGCCCGTGCACGCTTTGTGACATAGGAATAGTGTGAATTGTCGTCGTGATAGCCATAGTCACCATCAAGGATCACCTGGTTGTTTGGGTCGGTCAGCACAACGTTACCCCTTGCTTCTCCATAGTTGCGCATCCGGTTATAGTACACGGTGTCGCCCACCAGTGTTTTCCCATCCTTGGCATTGATTTGAGACCGGTTGTATAGAGTGGCATCATCGGCACTGGTGTTGTACCAGCCGTTGTCGGTGACAATGGTGTTGCTGTCGCTGACAATATATGTTTCTTCAAGAATTGTGGCAATATGAGTGGCTGTGTTGTAGTGCAGCAGATTTGTGTTCATCTCGTACTGGTCATTGATGAGATGCACATCGGTCGAAAACTCGGCCTGTTTGGTGTCGAGTTCATAGCGACCGTATCGTGACGACAACTCGGTGTTGTTTTTGTTGTCGACAATGGTGCCATGATTAAAGTAATATCCCACGTTGGATGAAATCTCATAGTCCAAACTGTCGGTGAGCAATGTGGTGTTGCGGTTTTCGAGCCTCACATTGCGGCGCAATTGTGCCACTTGGTCCTCGCCGTAATAATGCAAAATGTCGGCGTAGACAAACAACGTGTCGCCCTGTGTCATGCGCACATTCCCAAAAGCATCGAGCGAACTGGTTTTGTCGTAGAAATAAGCACTGTCACAGAACATGTACATGTCGCCTTTTCTGAAACGCACATTTCCTTTGAGCACTTGATAATCTGTGCTGACGTTTTCATCGGCGCTCAGTTTGTCGGAATTTTCCAGGAACACCTTGTCTTTTTGGTAACGGTTGGCACTGGGAATTTGTGGAGTGATTCGATTCACGTGCTTGGCGCGAGCACCCTCACGCGCTGCACGGGGTTGTTGGCGTTGTTGCGACCACGCATGCGGTACCGCCATCGTCACGATGCATAACGCCAAAAGGCATAAGACCGGAAACCGTGTCTTATGCCTGGCATTGTCTTTTGTCGATGGCTTGCGCATGATGATTTTACTTGTTCAGCCAGTTATATTTAAAATCACAATTGCGCCAATTGTCTTCAATATAGACATAGGTGGTGCGTTGTTTTTCCTTGACCCAGTCATCGATGATTTGTGCCTTCTTGTGTGCTTCGTACATACCCTTCAGGGTTTGGTAATCTTCGGCCAAGTCGGCTTTGTGGCCAGGAATGCGCTTGGCAAGTTTGACAATGGCAACTTGCTCACGGCGAGTCTTGGGATTGACCATCACAAACGGCTGAGAGATGTCGCCCACTTCCATCTTGTCGACGATCTTACCCACCTCGGCTGGTAAATCGGCCATCTCAAAACGGTTGGAATGAGTCTTCTCATTGAGCATGATGCCATTGTTGTTGTGCGAATCCTTGTCTTGGGAAATGTATTGCGCAGCCAACTCAAAGGTCATTTTGCCGTCGGAGATATCATTCTTCACCGAGTCGAGAATCTGGATTGCAGCCGTCAAATCCTTGTCGCTGACTTTTGGACGGAGGAGGATGTGGCGGGTGTTGATGCGGTCGCCGCGCTTCTCAATCAGTTGGATGATGTGGAATCCATCGTCGGTCTCAACAATGTTTGAAACTTTTTTCTTGTCGTTCAGGTTGAAGGCGGCGGTGGCATATTCAGGCAGCAGCATTGACCGGCTCTGGAAACCGGTTTCTCCACCATAGACAGCCGTCGATTGATCCTCAGAGTAGAGAATCGCCATTGTAGAGAATTCTGTCTCGCCATTGGTGATTCGCTGAGCATACTCGCGAAGTCGTGACTTCACCTCGTCGATTTCCTGCTGGGGTATCACTGGGTTGATCGACACAATCTGCACTTCGACCTGCAATGGTATGTAGGGCAGTGAATCTTTTGGCAGAGCAGTGTAGTACTTACGCACATCGGCAGGAGTTGCTTTGACATTCTTGGTGAGATTGCGTTGAACTTCCTGAATTGAGTACTGATCATGGAACATGTCGGCCAATTTCTCTCGCAATTGGGGCATGGTTGTGTGGAAGTACTCTTCCACTTTCTCTTTCGAGCCCAAATTGGCAATGAAATAATTCACGCGGCTGTCCACTTCGCGCATCACCGACGAACTCTGAACGTCGACTGTGTCAATCTTTGCTTGATGCAGAAACAGTTTGTCAATGGCCATCTGCTCGGGAATCACACAATAGGGATTGCCGTCGATGGATTGGCGTTCGTACTGCATCTGGACATATTGTTCCTCGATGTCGGACTTGAAAATGGGTTCATCGCCCACCACCCAAGCGACCTCTTCGGCCACATTGTTTTGTGCCGAAGAGAAAAGGGCCATCGCCATGAAGAAGCACGAAGCCAGTGTTCTGATTGTTGTGTTTGTAGTCATGTGTTGTTATTTCACTTGCTTCAAGACCTTTTTGTTGACCGTGACAGGATATTTCGCCTTGAGTTCTTCGATCCACTTTTTCTCAAGCACGTCCTGATAGTCGCTGGTGACTTGTCCGCGCACGTCAGCCACCTCTTGGGGTTGGGCTTGCAGGCCACCCTCAAGCACCATAAAGGCTTTGTATTTCTTGTTGTCGGGTTTTTTCCCATTGAATGCCAGGTAATCGGCCAGCGAGTTCTCGCCTTGGGCAACAGTCATTCGCTCCATCTTGATTTGCGAGCCAAAACGACGATGCAGTGTCATGGTCAACGTATCGGCGCCCAAAGTGGGTATCATTCCCTTGACAAGGTTCAACACCGAGTCGTTGGTTGCACTCAGGATAATGCCTTTGAAATGCGGTGCAGTCCATGTGTATTTATCTTTATTGGCCAGATAGAACTGCTCCAACCCTGTGGTGTCGCGGCTTGCACCTTCCCACACACGACGGTTGCTGATCTCGAACATCAAGATGCCATCACGATATTCGTTGATGAGATTGCGGTAATCGACGTTGTCGTTGATCAGGTTGTCCACATAATAATTCATGATGGCTTTGTCGGCGACATCATCGATTTTTGACTCTATATATCCCTTGGCAGGAAGGATGTCCAACTTGGCTTTGGGGTTGATTTTACCTGCAAGAGCCGACAGGGGAATGCTTTGGTCCTTGGCAAAGGTGCAGATTGGCATATTTGATTTCGCCACCACATTTGCCACAAAGGCTGAGTCATACTTGCCGTTCTTTTGCAGTTCTTTGAGCAGATAACCGTCCAGGGCATCGTTCACCTTGTAGTTGTAGAATTTCTTCACCTCGGCAAGTCTTGCCTTTTGTGGCATGCGTGCTCTGTCGTCCATAGAAATGCGCTGCTCAATATTGGTTCGCAACTCATCGAGTGTTCCAAGTTTTTTACCCTCGATGCGCTTGATGATATGGTAACCATACGAGGTCTCGAACGGTTCCGAAATTTCACCATCGGCAAGTTCGAATGCGACTTTCTCAAACTGCGGAACCATGCGGCCACGACCAAAGAAGCCCAGATCCCCACCCCGTTTTGCCGAGCCGGGATCTTGCGATTCGACCTTTGCGACTTCCTCAAAGTTTGCACCGGCTTTCAACACCTGGTAGATGGAGTCGATGGAGGCCTTGATATTGGCTTTGATGGTATCATTCATTCCCTGTCGCGGGAACAACTTGAGGATGTGCTCGGCGTGAACCTGACCCTCGTCGGGACGCACGGCGTTCACACGAACCATGTGAATGCCATAATCGGTGCGGAACGGCTTGGAGATTTCACCAACCGGAGTTTCAAACGCCACTTTCTCAAACTCGTAGGGGAACACCCCCGACACAATGAAACCATAGTGTCCTTTGTTGCGTTTCACCGATGGGTCGATGGAATATTTGAGTGCCAATTCTTCCCAATCTTCACCATTCAGGATGCAATTGCGAATGCTGTCCACAAATTGCATATATTTTATGTTGTCGGCATCATCGGTTCCCATGGTGTACATGAAGTGGTCGATGTCCACATTTTTGCTCATGCGGTCATAGGCCTCACGGACCAATTTCTCGCGAACAGTGGTATCCTCAAGGAAAGGCTTCACCAAGTCGGCCTTGTAGCCGTCGAGTTCCTTGATGAAAGCCTGGGTCGTGTCGATTCCTGCAGCCTCGGCATCGGCCACCTTGAGTTTGTAAATTTTAAAGCGCTCCACATACTGATCGAGCGTTTCTTTTTCTACTTGTTGCTGATTGTTTTTGTGGTAAAGATACTCAAATTCCGAGAGTTTCACATCTTTGCCATTGATTTTCATTAAAACGGGATCCTTGGCTGCCAAAGCCATCAAGGCCGTACCAAGGAGCACTGAAGAAATGATGAATTTCGCTTTCATTTTTTATTGATAGTTGTTTTGTACGTTTTTTCAATATTAATAATAACGTGAAACATGCATTAAAATTATGTGTGGCATCACTTTTTAGTTACCCATTTCGCTGATGAACTTGATGCGCACGAGTCTCAACTCCTCTCGGGTGTACTCATCGCCGAGCCTTTGCTGGGCCACTTTTATATTGTCGCTTTCGCTCTCGCGGAAGTAATCGTAGATTTCTTCTTGGATGTCGGGGTCCATCACTTCGTTGATAAAATAATCGATATTGATCTTGGTGCCCGAATAGACAATGGCCTCCAACTCGTCGAGCAATTCATCAAGTTCAAGACCTTTTGACTCGGCGAGCGACTCGAGCGACACCTTGCGGTCTATACCCGAAATGAGGTACAGTTTGAGTTTGCTCTTGTTGGCCACGGTGCGCACTTTCATGTCCTCGGGGCGCTCAATCTCCTTCTCATCGACGTATTTCTTGATGAGGTCCACAAACTCCTGACCATAGCGCTTTGCCTTGCCGGGTCCCACGCCGGGAATATTCTGCAGTTCCTCCAGATTGATGGGATAGGTAGTGGCCATCGCATCAAGCGACGGGTCTTGGAAAATCACATATGGCGGCAGGTTGTGCTGGCGTGCCACTTTTTTGCGCAAGTCCTTGAGAATGCTGAACAACTCGGGGTCGATGGCTCCAGTCGTCACATTGTTGGTCTCGGTTTCCACGTAGTCGTTGAAATCGTTGTCCTCAACAATCATGAATTTCGCTTTGCTGGCGAGGAAATCGCGTCCTGCCTGTGTCACTTTGAGCACGCCATAGTTCTCTATGTCCTTGCTCAAATAACCGGCAATGATGCTCTGCCGAATCACAGCCCCCAGGAAACGTGCATCGTGATTCTCATAGAGTCCGAAAGTCTCAAGTTCTTCATCGTGTCGATAAGACTTCACCTCGGCAGTGGCATTTCCCTTGAGGATGTTGACCACATAGTCAATCTTGAATTTTTCCTTGAGTGTGAGGATGGTTTCAATCACTGCACGCAGTTCTTCACTGGCATTGACCCTGGTCTTGGGATGCAGACAGTTGTCGCAATTGCCGCAATTGTCCTCATTGTACTCTTCACCAAAGTAGTGCAGCAACGACTTGCGTCGGCACACACTCGACTCGGCATAAGACGCAGTTTCCATGAGCAACTGCTTTCCTATCTCTTGTTCGGCAATGGGCTTGCCTTGCATGAATTTCTCGAGTTTGTCCAAGTCTTTCTTGGCATAGAACGTGATGCACTTGCCTTCGCCGCCGTCACGCCCGGCTCGGCCGGTTTCTTGATAATATCCTTCCATGCTCTTGTGAATGTCGTAATGGATGACAAAGCGAACATCGGGCTTGTCAATTCCCATGCCGAAAGCAATGGTG
>CACZNP010000124.1 GCA_902782545.1 uncultured Bacteroidales bacterium | reverse complement strand
TCCTGGTTGGTGACGGGAAGGGATGGCTTGTGGAGCATTCGCACGGCCACGGTGGCAACCAGGGCAATGGCGGCCGCCGTGCTCACCACCGCTATTGTGCGCCGCTTGCCGTTTGTCCTGTGCATGGTCGCTTGTGTGATGGCGCGCTCGGTGCAACGGTCCACCAGCGAGTCCACATAGTTGTCGTCCTCGGTGTAGGGCAACGGAATGGGTGTTTTGATTGGCTCGTCGTTCATGATGCGTTTTCTTTGATGAAGTTTTCTATCCGTTTCACTGCATGATGGTAGTTGGCTTTGAGTGTTGCCACGCTCTTGCCGGTGATGCGGGCAATCTGTTCGTAGGGCAACCCGTCATAGTAACGTAGGTTGAAGGCGATGCGCTGCTGTGTGGGCAGTTGCAACAGGGCCTTCTGGAACAGAATGGCCGCATGGTCGCCATCAAAGTAGGCTGGGGCAGCGATTTTCTCGGCAAGGGACTCATTCAGGCTGTCCACACCCTGGTACCAGCGGGTGCGACGTCGCAGCAGTTGCAGGGCCTCATTGGTGGCGATGCGGTAGAGCCATGTGCTGAGCGAACTGTCGCCACGATAGCGGGGCAGATGCTTGAGCACGCTGATGGCGGTTTCCTGCAGGGCATCCTCGGCATCGTCGTGGTCGACGACAATGCGTCGGATGTGCCAGTACAGGTCATGCCCATACCGTTTCATCAAGCGCCTGAATGCGTCGTCGCGCGTGTCGGGATTGGCAAAGTGGGCCAGCAATATGTCGTCGGAGTCATCGTGCATTGTCAAGGAAGTGTCGACTGCTTTCGGAGTTTTGATGCACAAAAGTGCCGAAAGTTAAAAGCAAAAAGCCGTGGATTGCATTAAAAAATGTGTAAAGGGCTGTTTCCATACATCATTATTCAGTAATTTTCTTTATTTTTGCAACAACAAACCAACCACATAGCACAAAAACAATGAAATCGGACAGTGTAGTTATCATACCCACCTACAACGAGAAGGAAAACATTGAGGCTATCATTGCCGCAGTGCTGGGCCTGGAGGAACACTCGTTTGACGTGCTTGTCATCGACGACAACTCGCCCGATGGCACGGCCGCCATCGTCGAGGGCCTGATGGCACAGACGCCTGACCGCATCCACCTGTTGCGCCGAAGCGGCAAGTTGGGGTTGGGCACCGCCTACATCACAGGGTTCAAGTGGGCTTTGGAGCAAGGCTATGACTACGTCATCGAGATGGATGCCGATTTCTCGCACCCACCCAAGAAATTGGTCGACCTGCAGCGTGCCTGTGCCAGCGAAGGGGCCGATGTGGCAGTGGGATCACGCTACCTGACCGGCGTGAACGTGGTGAACTGGCCCATGGGTCGGGTGCTCATGTCGTATTATGCGTCGGCCTATGTGCGCGTGGTGACGGGCATGCGTGTGCATGACACCACGGCGGGCTTTGTGTGCTATCGGCGCGAGGTGCTCGAGGCCATCAACCTCGATGCCATCGAGTTCAAGGGCTATGCATTCCAAATCGAGATGAAATTCACTGCCCACCGCATGGGATTCAACATCAAGGAGGTGCCCATTGTGTTTGTCAACCGCGAGTTGGGAACGAGCAAGATGAGCGGCGGCATCTTTGGCGAAGCGCTGTTCGGAGTGATAAAACTGCGTCTCTCGTCGTGGTTCAATCCCAAGAAATTCAAGCGACAGGTTAGGAGTTAGGAGTCGCTCGGCACTTTTCCGTACAATGCTTGCGAAATGATTGCAGCCGCCTGTTCCAGGTGGCGGGCATCCACGTTGTCGAACGCGTTGAGTTCACGGCTGTCGATGTCGAGCACGGCCCGAACATGGCCGTCGGGGCCAGTCATGGGCACCACGATCTCGCTGCGCGAGAGTGAACTGCATGCGATGTGGCCCGGGAACTCTTCGACGTCGGGCACGACGAGCGTCTGCTGTTTGGCCCACGCTGTTCCGCACACGCCACGGCCATGTGCAATGCGGTAACATGCCGGGCTGCCCTGAAAAGGCCCCAATACCAATTGCCCGTCGCGCACCAAATAGAAGCCCACCCAAAAGAAGCGTTCCCCCATCATCTCGCGCAGCAAGGCTGCCGCATTGGCCAGCACGCTCACTTCGCAAGTCTCACCCTCAATCAGTCCGCTCAGCTGCAACAGCAAGTCGGCATACAATTTCTCTTTTTCCATCATTTCAGACTTTTTTCGGAGGCAAAGTTAGGCAATTGACTTGTGGAAAAACACATTTTTTTCAAAAAAAACACACGACCGCTTGTCAATTGGCAAGAAATTTGTATCTTTGCAGTCGCTTAGTGAAATTTTTCGGCACTTCAAGCACTGGAGAGGTGGGTGAGTGGCTGAAACCAGCAGTTTGCTAAACTGCCGTAGGGGTAACTCTACCGCAAG
>CACZNP010000123.1 GCA_902782545.1 uncultured Bacteroidales bacterium | reverse complement strand
GCCACCGAGGAGCAACTGGACTTCCCCACAGTGTTTGGCAGTGCCAAGCAAGGATGGATGAGTACCGATTGGCACAAACCCACTGACAACATCACCGCTGTGCTTGATGCCATCATTGAGCACATTCCGGCTCCTGAAAAGATTGAAGGAGATGCACAGATGCTCATCACGTCGCTGGACTATAGCAGTTATGTGGGACGTATTGCCGTGGGCCGAGTGCACCGTGGCGAGTTGCACGACGGCATGGAAGTGGGGTTGTGCAAGAAGGACGGAAGCGTATCGCGACAGAAAATCAAAGAATTGCGCACATTCGAGGGGATGGGCCAAGTGCATGCCCAGTCGGTGGCCAGCGGCGATATCTGTGCCATTATCGGGCTCGAAGGTTTTGAGATTGGCGACACGGTGACGTGTTTGGCCAACCCCGAGCCGCTGCCGCGCATCGCCATCGACGAGCCCACCATGTCGATGCTTTTCACCATCAACGACTCGCCATTTTTTGGCAAGGACGGAAAGTATGTGACTTCGCGTCACATTTATGACCGCCTGATGAAGGAACTGGACAAAAATCTGGCGTTGCGCGTTGAGCGAAGCGAGAACGAAGACGCATGGATCGTCTATGGCCGAGGTGTGTTGCACCTGAGCGTGCTCATCGAGGAGATGCGCCGCGAAGGCTACGAACTGCAGGTGGGACAGCCACAGGTCATCATCAAGGAGATTGACGGCGTGAAGTGTGAGCCTATCGAGACCCTCACCATCAATGTCCCCGAGGAGTATTCCAGCAAGATGATTGATATGGTCACGCGCCGCAAGGGCGAGATGACCAGCATGGAGACGCAAAACGACCGCATACACATGGAGTTCAAGATTCCGTCGCGCGGTATCATCGGCTTGCGCACCAATGTGCTCACGGCGAGTGCCGGCGAGGCCATCATGGCACACCGCTTCTTGGATTATGAGCCGTGGAAGGGCGACATCACCCGCCGAGTGAACGGATCGCTCATTGCCATGGAAGGCGGCACGGCCTATGCCTATGCCATCGACAAGTTGCAGGACCGTGGACGTTTCTTCATCTTCCCGCAAGAGGAGGTGTACGGAGGCCAAGTCGTGGGCGAGCACGCCAAAGAGAAGGACTTGGTGATCAATGTGACCAAGAACAAGAAACTCACCAACATGCGTGCCAGCGGTGCCGACGAAAAGGTGCGCATCGTGCCACCCATCGTCTTCAGCCTGGAAGAGGCATTGGAGTATATCAAGGCCGACGAATACGTTGAGATCACGCCGGGCCACATCCGCATGCGTAAGATTATCCTTGACGAACTCGAGCGCAAGCGTCTCAACAAGAGTGACGACTGATTGCACGACGAAAGATGGTTGTGGATTTCGTTGAACTTCACATAAACGATACCGATGGCCTGACGGTGATGGGGACGATGGCTGCCGCCATTTGGCGAGAGCACTACGACGACATCCTGGGCAAGGAACAGGTCGACTACATGATAGAACTGTTTCAAAGCCCAAAAGCCATTGCCTCGCAACTGCGTCAGGGCTATCGCTACTTCTTTGCGGTGGTCGATGGTCGTGCGGTGGGTTTCCTGGCCATAATCGCTCATGAGGGCTGCATCTATTTGAGCAAACTCTATCTCTATGCTGCTGAGCGCCGTAAGGGCTATGGCCGCCAAATGGTGTCGTTTGTCGCCCAGGAGGCACAACGTGCAGGCTATTGTCGCATAGAACTGAATGTTAACCGCTTCAACGAATCGGTGCAGGCCTACGAACGCATGGGGTTTCACCGGGTTCGTGCCGAGGTCAACGACATTGGCCACGGATATGTGATGGACGACTATGTCTACGCTCTTGACCTATAGCCCCCCAAGCGGTTTCTTGCACCCATTTTCCGGGAATTATTTGTCACATTGCCATTAATTGCCTACCTTAGCGCATCGGAACAATGAGCCATGCGAACTTTTTGTGCAATGATACTTGTGGCAGTGGCAGCAATGGGGTGGTGCGATACAGTGACCGTGAATGGCATCACCTGTGAGATTGCTGCCGACGGTACGGCGGCTGTCGTGCTGGGTGATGAGTTCTACCGCGGTGACGTTGTAGTGCCTTCCAGTGTCGATGGGCACACGGTGACCGCAGTGGGACGTGCCGCGTTCAATGGCTGTCACGGCCTGCGCTCAATCACCTTGCCCGAAACGGTGACAAGGATTGATGACTATGCCTTCAGTGGCTGTGACTCACTGACGGCAGTCCAAATCCCGTCATCGGTGACCCGCATCGGTGACCATGCGTTTGCACGTTGCACCCGCCTCACCTCCCTTGTTGTCCCCGACGCCGTTGAGGCGCTGGGTGACTACGCTTTTTTTGGTTGCGACAAGGTCACTGAGGTAACCATCGGCAAGGGGCTGCGGCAACTGGGCTATCGTGTGTTCCACAATTGCAAGATGTTGCAAAGCATCGTGGTGGATGAGGAAAACCCACAATTCGTGAGCGAACAAGGCGACCTGTACGATGCATCCATGACCACGTTGCTGGTAGCACCTCGCCGCCATGTGAACCGCCGCGATTTTGTCATCCCCGACGGTGTCCGTTATGTGGCCCCCTACGCTTACTGTAATGCCAGTCTCACCCGCACCCTCACTTTGCCCGATGGGTTGCTGACCATTGGCGAAAGTGCTTTTGCTGGCGCCACCACAATAACCACGCTCACCCTGCCTGCGTCGTTGTGGAGCATTGGCACTGAGGCCCTCGACGGTTGCACGGCTCTTGCCCAGGTGCATTGCTTGTCGCAGCAGCCCATCGCATTGAGTGAATTTTCATCGCCGTTTGGCTATCTCACCGACTTGTCGCGCCTCACGTTGTATGTGCCCCGTGGCTCGCTCATGGCCTATCGTCAGTCACCCGTGTGGCAACTGTTCGGCTCGATAGTTGAGGAGGGGTTTGACCGTGGCGATGTGAACGGTGACGGCGAAGTGGGCGTGGCCGACGTGACCTTGCTCGTGGATATTGTCATGGGTAATCCTGCCACCGACGAAACCCGCAACCGTGCCGACGTGAACGGCGACGGCGAGGTGGGTGTGGCCGACATCACCTCGCTCGTGGCTATACTGATGAACGAATGACCCCAATAAATCCAAAGATATGGAAACCCCACAAATTCAAAACCCCGACCTGTCCTGCACGGTTCAACGCCTCACTGCCGAGATAGATGCACAAACCTATATCGACCGCTATCGTCACGCCGATAGGTTTGTTGAGTTTTGTAAGCAATGTGGGAACTACGGGCGGCGACACGGTTGCCCCCCGTTTGACTACGACCCTTTGACCCGGATACAAGGCTTTGACAAAGTGCGTATCATAGGGGCGAAAGTTGTCCCAACGGCAAAGGATCTGCCCCTGCGGGTTGCTCACGACTTGTTGTGCCCGGTCACCGTCAGACTGAATGACGAATTACTCGGCATGGAGCGTGAATTGGATGGTTTGGCTTTCGGTTTCGTGGGCACATGTCCCTATTGCGGCGACCTACCTTGTGCCAGAATAGAGGGGAAACCCTGCCGCCATCCCGATAGGATGCGGCCCTCGCTCGAAGCATACGGGTTCGACATCATGGCCACAGCCCGCGACTTGCTGCAAATCGACATCAAGTGGGGTTCCGATGGAAAGTTGCCGGAATATCTCATCCTGGTGTGTGGGGTGTTTTATGGCCATTCATCGTGACAAGGGTCGCTTTTGTTTTTTGTGTGGGGCTTTTGCGAATTCAATGCAAATGTAGTAATTTTGCGAGTGATGTATGAACCATTGGCCGAGCGACTCAGGCCCAAATCGCTTGACGACTACATAGGGCAGCGCCACCTCGTGGGCGAGGGGGCAGTGATACGGCGCATGATAGAGAGCGGCAACATTTCGTCGTTCATCTTGTGGGGGCCGCCAGGAGTGGGGAAAACCACTTTGGCGCGAATCATTGCTGAGCAGACGCAGGTTCCGTTTTACACCCTGAGCGCCGTCACCAGTGGAGTGAAAGAGGTGCGTGAAGTGCTGGACCGTTGCCGGGCCGATGCCCGCAGTGTCTTTGTCAAGGGACGTCCCATTCTTTTCATCGATGAAATCCACAGGTTCAACAAGTCGCAGCAGGATTCTTTGCTGGG
>CACZNP010000122.1 GCA_902782545.1 uncultured Bacteroidales bacterium | reverse complement strand
TGTGGACGATGACCGATGTGCAGAACACCAGTTTCGAGCACCTGCCCATTTGGTCGACAGCATGCTGCGATGTGGCTCGCTACGACAGCGACCAACGGGGTGTGGCCGACATGATGTTCCACAAACCCGACGGAGGGGCGCTGGCCATGCTCACCTCGTCACGACAAGTGTATGCCAACAGCAACGACTTGCTCAACCGGGCCTTTGTCAAGGCCCTGTTCCCCTACAACAGCACAGGACAACAAACCACGCTGGGAGGGGCTTACCGGCAAGCCAAGAACTCGTTCACATCGACTAACACCAACAAACTCACCTTCTTGCTTCTGGGCGACCCTGCCATGGCGGTGGACTATCCCAAGCCGCTGGTCAA
Organism: uncultured Bacteroidales bacterium; assembly: GCA_902782545.1. Classification (GTDB taxonomy): domain Bacteria; phylum Bacteroidota; class Bacteroidia; order Bacteroidales; family Muribaculaceae; genus Sodaliphilus. The sequence continues at coordinate 8,325 of CACZNP010000122.1, read as the reverse complement.
AATCACCAAGGTGAACGGCAAGTCGGTGGATTCCGAGTCGACCATCAACATTTATCCATCGCAAGTCGTCGAAGTCGAAGCGCAAGCCATGACTCCCGACGGCAGCGCAATCGACAACGCTTTCACCGGCGAAGCCTATGTGTCGCTTTACGGTCCCAGCCGACTCTACAAGAATGTAACCGCAAAGAATTCACTCACAGGCCTGGAAGAAACCAAAAGCATTTACCACGAACGTGACTTGCTGGGCGAAGTCAAGGGACGCATGGAAAACGGGGTTTTCAAGGGTGTTGTGGTCGTGCCTCGTTACCTCAGAAATTTCGCGGTGAATGGAATGCTGAGAATCTACGCCCACCAAGAAGGGACCCGAAACATGATCAACGGTGAGACCGACAAAGTGCGCTTCATGCCACTCAATGGCGAACAAGACCCAGGTGACAACGAGCCGCCGGTCATCGAGGAAATGTTCTTCAACGAGGAGAACAACACCAGCGACGGCACCATCGTACCTTCGGACGCCACGCTCTACATCAAGGCCACCGACAACCATGGATTGAGTACACATTTCTCCAACTCCATCGGGTCGGCCCTGTCGCTTGTGCTCGACAACGGCAAAAACTCATTCTACAACGCGCACAGTTATGCCACCTGCCAAGACGAAGGCAAGACCTTGCTCCTGGCCTACCCCATCGCAGGCATGAGCGATGGATTGCACACCATCACGTTCACCGTTTATGATGCTGCCGGCAATGCCGCCAAGCGCACCCTCTCGTTTGTCGTCACACAAAACCATGACGCAAAACTCACCGTGGACGACATCCTCAAGGCACGGGGCGAGCAGGTTTCGTTTGACTTCTCGTCGACCCTCACCTCATCGCCCACAGTCGATGTGAAAGTGACCGATGCATTGGGGAAACTCGTTTGGAGCACCCAAACATCCACATTCCCAGTGGCCTGGGACCTCAAAGACAGCGAAGGGGAAAATGTGCCCGCCGGCTCCTACCGTTTCTTTGCCACTTATCAAGACGGTGTCAACTTTGGTGGTACCGCAATAGGCCGCATGATTGTCATCGAGCCTATCAACACAAACGAATAACATTTGACTAAGCATTTACACATAATGATGAAGTTTTCTGTATCAAAAATCGCTTGCACACTCGCGTGTCTCATCACCGTTGTCGGCGCACAGGCCTTGTCAACATCGCACTTTGCCAACTCCTCACGCCTGGCTACAGGCAAATGGGTGAAAATCACCATTCCCGAGGACGGTGTTTACGAAATCACATATGACGAATTGAGCCAGATGGGGTTTGCCACACCGGCCAACGTGCGACTCTATGGACAGGGAGGCGGATTGCTCAGTGAAATCCTCAACGGGTCACAGCCCGACGACCTGCTTGCCGTTCCAGTGTTGCGACAGAATAACAAAATCATTTTCTACGGCAAGGGGGCAACCACCTTCAAATACGCACAAGGTTTTGAAAGAGAATCCAATGGCTACGACACGGCAGGGTACTATTTCCTGACCGAGCAAACCACCGCCGAGGCGACAATTGCCACCGCAACACCATCGTCCAACACCAAGAACTGGCCCATCACATCCAGTATTGACTACTGCTGGCATGAGAAAGAACTGAGCACCCTCAGTTTCTCGGGACGCCAACTGCTGGGCGAGGACATCACCGTGAATCATGCCGTCATCGACTACTATTTACCCAAATTGTGCAAAAGCGACATCACCATCCAAACGGTGTATAGCGCCATGGTGTCGGGCACGGCACAAGTGACGGCAACCATCACATCGGGAGGTGTCACCCAAACCATTCCCTACGATGCCACCATCAGCGCACCGGGCAGCAACTATGTGTTCTACCGCAATGCCACGCCCAAAGCCACCATCACCTTGAGCAACCCCCAGGAACGAGGAACCCTCGACTTTGGCGTGCAGGCACAGAACGGGCCCATCAACAGTGCCAAGTTGGATTACTTCATCATCACCTATCGGCACACCAATGCCATTGATGCCGACAGCGACAACCAACTGCGCATGGGATTCATCACCCCACGCGACACCGACTTGGTGTCGCTGCCGGGAGCCTCAGCCACCGCCATGGTGTGGAATGTGGACAACCCACAACAACCGGTGGCCATGAAACTGACGCAAATGAGCGGGGCGCGCACCTTTGCACCCGCCATCAACGCCAACTATGCCCAGTACGTGGCGTTTGACCCAGCACGCACCCTCAAGAAAGTGGCGACTTACGCCAATGTCGACAACCAAAACCTTCATGCCATGGAGGTACCCGAAATGCTCATCATCACCAACGACATGTTCATGGAACAGGCGCAGCGCATAGCACGCATGCACGAGCAAATCGACAACATGAAGGTGGCTGTGATCAACCAAAAACAGGTGTTCAACGAGTTCTCGTCAGGGGCATGCGACCCCATGGCCGTGCGATTGCTGTGCAAAATGCTCTACGACCGCGATAAAAACACTTTCAAGCACTTGCTCATGATGGGCAACGGCACCTACGACAACCGAAACCTGCTGGGAACGCACGACTATGCCGTGGTAAATTATGAGACCAACGAAAGTGACTCGGAGCGCAACTCCTATACCACCGATGATTTCTTCGGTTTTCTGCTCGACGGGTCGGGGGTGGATATCACCAGCGACAAACTCTGCATCGGCGTGGGACGCATCACTTGCAAGAACCCAGAAGAAGCACAAGCCGATGTGGACAAACTCATCAAGTATGTGTCCGAACCCGACTATGGTGTCTGGCGCAACAACATCATGCTCACTGCCGATGACTACGACGAGGGCATGCACATGGCACAAGCCGAAGGCGTGGCCACCATCTTGAACGGTGACTTGGGCACACAGATGCAACTCAACAAGGTCTATTGTACCATGTTCCCCCGCGCCGTTGACGAAACCCTCGTCAGCGAGGAAAGACGCACAGCCAAAGAAGCCAAGCGTCACCTGGCCGAGTTGTCGCAGCAAGGACAATACTTTGCCACCTATGTGGGACACGCCGGCCCCAATATGTTTACCAAGATGGCACACATGTGGACCAAAAACGATGTGCATAGCACCCGCTCCGACTACTATCCCATCTGGACAACCGCTTGTTGCGATGTGGCACGTTACGACAGCGACCAACAAGGAATTGCCGACCTGATGTTCCACAAGCCTGATGGAGGGGCCATTGCCATCTTGGCATCCACCCGGGCCGCCTATGCCAGCAGCAACGATGAGTTGAACAGGGCCTTCGTCAGAGCCATGTTCTCCTACAAGGACACCGGAATCATGCCGACACTGGGCGAGACTTACAAGCAGAGTAAACTACACTTCGCCGGTTCGAACAGCAACAAATTGGTGTTTGCTTTGCTCGGAGACCCTGCCATCAAAGTTGAATATCCCAAACCGGATTTCCAAATCAGCAAGATCAATGGCAAGAGTCTGAAAAACAAAATCTTCGACATCTATCCCATGCAAGAGATCACCATCGAGGCACAAGTCATGAACACCAATTCCAGCACCGTCAACACCAATTTCACCGGCGATGCTTACCTGTCGCTCTATGGACACGAGGAATTGTTCGACAGCATACGAAGTGTGGGAGGCAATGGAATTATCTATTACCGAAACATCTACAAAGAGCGTGAACTGATTGCCGAAGTGAAAGGACGCGTGGAACGCGGAACTTTCATCGCTACTTTCGTCGTGCCACGATATGTGCAGGCCAGCGCCGAACTCGGAGCCATTCGCGTCTATGCACACCAAGACGGCACTCACAACATGGTCAACGGTTTTGCCGAACAAGTACGCATCAACCCCTATGACCCCAGCATGGCAGTGAGCGACACCGAGCCCCCTGTCATCGAGTCGATTTACTTCAATGACGAGAACAGTTTCGGCGATGGCAGTTTTGTGGCTTCCAACTCCATTCTCTACGTCCGCGCCACCGACAATTGTGCCATCAACACCCAGAGCCAGTCGGTGGGCAACAGCATGAAAATCCTGCTCGACAACGGCAAAACGTCTGATTACAACATCAAGGCCTATGCCCATTGCTCCAACAACGGCAAGCAACTTGATGTGGCGTTCCCTGTCACCGACATGACCGACGGACAACACAAACTCACCTTCACCGTCTACGATGTGGCAGGCAATGCCACATCACGCACCATTCATTTCGTGGTGGGGCAAGACAACAAAGCGCAAATCAAGGCCAACGACATCCTCGCCACACGGGGACAGAACGTGGACTTCAACTTCTCCAGCCAACTTGGATCACAGCCACAAGTCACCATCAAGGTGACCGATGCCCAGGGACACTTGGTGTGGAACAAGACGTCGACATCTTTCCCGGTGGTGTGGAACATGAAGAACAACCAGGGGCAATCGGTGCCCTGCGGCAGTTACCGCTACTTTGCCACCTACAGCGATGGCATCAACTTTGGAGGCACGCCCATTGAACGACTCATCATCGTCGATCCTGTAAAGAATTGACACCCAAAAGTATACTATTATGAAACCGACTGTCACAATCGCAACATCCTTGCTGGCAATGGCTATGGCGCTGACCAACCACGCAGCCAACAACTATGAGCCGCAACGCAACGACTTCTCGTTCGTTTCGCACACGTGTACATCCTTCGACGAGGGCGACCTGCTGCTGGACAGCATCATCACCTTCGTCATCGACAAAAACGGCCCCGTGTATGCCATCACCAGCGAAACCTTGCCACTTGATGTGAATCTCTGGACCGGATTCGGGGAAATCGCTGAAGAAGATATCAATTTTGACGGCATTCCCGACCTGCAAATCTGCCTGGGTCCGACAAATGCCTACGGAGGCTTCACCTACGACGGATACGTTTGGGACAACAAACTGCACCGCTTCACTCAGGTGGAGAACTTCGATAAAATCATGGATCCTTTCTACGACAGCAGCAAGCGACGCATCACGGGCACATATCGCGTTGACGACGACCTCTATTACTCGGTATACGAATGGCGCGACAACAAACTCGTGCTCATCGAAGAGTCTACCGACCACATAAGCGCCGATGAGTAAAAACAAAAAAATCATCACGGCAAAAAAAATACATGAAAAATGATGGCTGTTGATTGATAATTGACAATTATTTCGTACCTTTGCACCCGCTATTCATCCGAAAGGCACAAATAAGTGCCGGGGCACGGCCCCGACCGCCGTACGGACAAACTTGTAATACAATTATTTAAATGTACGCAATTGTAGAAATTCAGGGACAACAGTTCCGCGCCGAGGCCGGCAAGAAATTGTTTGTCCACTATCTCGGCAACGAGAAGAAAGAGGGCGATGCCGTTGAATTCGACAAAGTCCTGCTCGTGGATGCCGACGGTGCTGTCACAGTGGGCGCACCTACCGTCGAAGGTGCCAAAGTTGTTTGCGAGGTGATGAATCCCCTCGTCAAAGGTGAGCACGTGATTGTTTTCAAGAAAAAACGTCGCAAAGGCTATCGCCGCCTCAACGGCCATCGCCAGCAGTTCACCCAACTCGAGATCAAACAAGTTATTGCTTAACCCATTAAAAAAACGTATCTATTATGGCACACAAAAAAGGTGTAGGTAGTTCGAAGAACGGTCGCGAGTCCGAAAGCAAACGACTCGGCGTCAAGATTTTTGGTGGGCAATTTGCAAAGGCCGGTAACATCATCCGCCGCCAGCGCGGTACGGTGCACCGTCCGGGCTTGAACGTGGGTATGGGCAAAGACCACACCCTCTATGCACTGGTTGACGGAACCGTTGAGTTCCAGCACCGTGCAGGCCACACTTATATCAATGTGGTCGAGGCCCCCAAGAGCGAGCAAAACTAAGCCGACGGGGCACAAAACCCCTGACGCTCCACAAACAACAACACGCGGATGCCACGCAACATGCGGCATCCGCGTGTTTTTTCGTTAAAAAATGTCGCTGAACCCAATTTTTGAAGGCAAATTATAGTGAGTTTGGAAAATTTTGTCTATTTTTGTAGATTGATAAAAAGATATTATTTTTTACTAACCAAAATAACAAAACTATGAAGATTTTTAAATTCGCTTTGTTGTGCTGCGCACTTTGGGCCATGCCCGCGCTGGCAAACGCTCCCATCGATGTGGAAGACTGCTTTGTTTTCATCGATGACTTCGCTGTTGTCCCTGGAGAAGAGTATCAAATGATTATCCAACTCCAAAACGAGGAAGACGGCTACAGTTACAACACCCAATTCGACCTGACATTACCCGATGGTATTATAATTAAAAAAGCAGGTTCGGCTACCCGCCCCAGGTATTTCATATATTGCACTGAGCGTACCATGCCTTATGCCTATGGTGGATTACTGTATGACGGTGAATATGATGACTCTGAATTCAAACTGGGATACAACATCCAACAAACCTCATCGGGTGCCGTTCGTTTCGTTTGCGCGAATCAAGATGCTAAAAATGAAGCCATTCCTGGCACAACGGGCCCCTACCTCGCTGTAACCATCGTGGTTGATGCCTCCTACGACGGCAATGGTATCATTAAAATCACCAACGCTCAGGGTTCTGACATCACCGGTAACCAAGCCTATCACTTCCCCGAAAAGGAATGCCGCGTGCTGCTCGCATCCAGCGTTGCCGAAATCAATGATGGCGAAGTGGGCATCGGCGAAGCCATGACTGTGGCTGCCAAAGTTCCCAACCAGAAGTCACTCATCCTCACCGATGGCAATGACAACTGGCTGCGTGTGACTGCCGACGACAAGTCCTTTGACGCCATCAAGGATTTTGAGGTGTTCAAGCCCGGTACTCTCGTGGGCAACATCAGTGATGCAAGCACCAACCCGCTTCTCACACTGGACCATGCACCTGTACCCTACAAAATCTACGACACCTCTGCCTTTGAGAATGCTGAGCCGGATGCTTTTGTCATCGATGAGTGCTCGCTCGACCACTATGACAACTTCCGTCCCAAACCCAACCAGGTTATTGCCATCTCGGGTTACTATTTCGATGGCAAACTGCGTGGCTGGAGCAACAACAAGGGTATGAGCGCCGACCTGGACCTCTCCTGGTATGAAGGCGAAAACACTTTCACCGAGGGTGGCGCTTACTATGTGAAGCCCGTTGTCACCACCATCAAGGAGGCTTGGAATGCTCCTTCGGGCGCTCCCGCCAAGATGGCTGCCGACGATGAATTGTACTTCCAGAACTACACACTCTATCCTCTCGAAGTGCCCGAGACTGCAACCGCTGTCAACGAACTGGGAATCGACAAGAATGTGGCTGGTGTGAAGTATGTCAATGTGGCTGGCATCGAGAGCAACGAGCCCTTCCAAGGGGTGAACATCATGGTCACCACCTACAACGACGGCACTCAGAAGGCTGTCAAGGTTATTAAGTGATTTTTGTCACAACTCATTTTGCATCAATGCGAAAAACCCTATCATTACTGACAATACTCTTAGCATCGGTGGCCTCCTGGGCCACCGATGTTGAGACTAATGCAGGACAGTTGGCCACCCTGCTGACCGACACCGATGTCACTGCTCTCACGTTGCATGGAACCATTGATGCCCGTGATTTCCGCTTCATCGCCGACAATCTCCCCCTCCTGTCGGAGGTGGATTTGAGCGATGTGAGCATTCAACCCTTCGAGGCAACCAAGCCACTCTTTGGCTTGCAAACCACCTACGAGGCCAATGCACTCCCGCACATGGCATTTTTTGGCAGCCGGCTCACCTCGGTGACACTGCCTGCCACGTTGCGCACCATCGGACACTCGGCATTTGCCGGGTGCAACCTGCTGCAACAAGTCGCAATTCCCGAGAGCGTCACCACCATTGAGCCATACGCGTTCAGTGGATCGGGTCTACTGGCCATTGACATTCCCGCCACAGTCACCGCTGTGCAAAAAGGCGCCTTTGCCAACTGCACGGTCCTCACACAGGCCACCATCAACAGCCCAGTCATTGGCGAACAGGCTTTCATGGGCGACCATGCGCTGGCCCAACTCACCCTGGGTGAGGCACTCGCCGAGATTGGTGATGAGGCATTCCACGGAACCGCCATCACCGCAATCGACTTGAGCGACAAAGAAGCCTTGATGCGAATCGGCAAACTGGCTTTTGCCAGCACACCGCTTGCATCGGCCACTCTGCCGCAACAGGGCGTTGAGGTGGGAGATGGCGCATTCTTCAACAATGCGCTGCTGGCAGCGGCCAATCTGCCTGCCGATATGGAAATTGTACCCCAATTCGTGATGGCAGGCAATGAGGCCATGCAACTCCAGGGCATCATTCCCGA
>CACZNP010000121.1 GCA_902782545.1 uncultured Bacteroidales bacterium | reverse complement strand
TGTAGAAGTTGTTGGTGAATCCCACAGTCTCGGGCGAAGCATAGTGTGTGGGGAAGGTGGCTTCGTTCTTCTCGTCCATCACCGGATAAATGCCAGGAGCGTTGAAGGCTTGTTGCCATGCAGTATTGTTGGGGGTGCGCTGTGTGCCGTTGGAGAACACACCGTTGAACCCAACCTTCAGCCAGTTGGTGGCCTCGTAGTCGAGAGCGGCGCGGAAGTTGAGACGCTTGTAGTAATTCTCCACATCCATGACACCATCCTGACGCATGTAGTTGATGCCCACCGAGTAGGTAGCGCGCTCGCCACCACCGGTAATGCTCAGGCTGTGGTCGGTAATCAAAGCCGTGCGCAACAGTTCGCTGTACCAGTCGGTGTTTGCGCCGTAGGTCCAGTTGTGGAAATCGCTATTGGCATAACTGCCGCCAAAGTGGTCGATAGAGGCCTTCATGTAACTTTCGTAGGCATTGTAGTCCGCCTCGAGAAGCATTGTCGCATACTCGGCCGAGTTGGCCATCTTCAGAACGTTGGTGGCTTTCTGAATACCGACATAGCCGTTGTAAGTGATTTTGGCCGGTTGGTTTTTACTGCCGTGTTTAGTGGTGACGATGACCACACCGTTGGCTGCACGAACACCATAGATTGCAGCAGCCGAAGCGTCCTTGAGGACCGACATGTCGGCAATGTCATTGGCATTCAAGAAGTCGATGTTGTCGTAGAACATGCCGTCGACCACATAAAGTGGACTGCCGCCGGTGAACGAACCAGTACCGCGGATGGTTACCTTGGGGCCTTCGCCAGGCGTACCGCTGTTCACCACGTTTACACCAGCGACCTTGCCCTGCATGGCTGCCATGGGCGATGATGAAGGCGTGGCAAGCAGTTCTTCTCCCTTAACCACGGAGATGGGTGCGGTCAAGTCCTTGGCTTGTGCCGAGCCGTAACCGATAACGACCACCTCGTCGAGGTTTTTAACGTCGTCGAGCAGTTGGACGTTCATCACATCTTGTGCTGTCAGTTCTTGGGCCTGCATACCCATGAACGAGAATTTGATAACGGCATTGTCGGCCACGTTCTTCAACTCGAAGTTGCCGTCAAAGTCGGTCACCGTGCCATTGGTCGTGCCCACAACGGTCACGCTGGCACCAATAACGGGCTCGTTGACTTGGTCAACGACCGTTCCTTTCACTGTTTTGGCCTGTGCGCCAAAAATGGCACACATTGCAATCAGTAAAAAAGTGAGGATTTTCTTTTCCATTACTTAATTTTAAAGGTTACTAATATGTGTTAGTTTTCTCGTGGTTCGTAATTGTTGGTGGCAAAATTATATTCTGCGCGCAGGGGTGTCAATAATTAATGTACGTTGATGCTACTTGTATGTTTTACAACACTACGATATTTCTACGTTAATTTTTGTAATCAACTAACCTGTAATAATTTATAATGCTTTTCTTTCGCTGGCACTACGATTGTGTCGTAATAGGATTTGCAGGAATACTTTTTTTTGTTTAATTTTGTGCGTTACAACCTTTTAAACACGATAAAATGCGAAAAACCACCTTGGCCTCCTTGTTGGTGGCAATGATAATGACTAATACTTTTTTTCACGTTTCTTCGTCAACGTTTATGCCCTTGTTGCACAACTACTACAAGAGCGATTACCGTGCAGCACTCCAGAATTGGGATCTTGCGCAAGGCGACAATGGTGAGATTTATATCGCCAATGGGAAGGGTTTGCTGCGATATGACGGTAACTTATGGTCACTCACTGCTTTGCCAAGCAATGCCATTGCTCGGTCGGTGCTTGTCGATGGAGGCCGAGTGTATGTTGGCGCTTACAAGGAGTTTGGTTATTTTGAACGTGATGAATTGGGCATTATGGTTTACACATCCTTGTGGCCGAAGAATTTTGTCAGTCATGAGGATGAGATTTGGAATATTGTCAAAGATAAACGAGGACACATTTTTTTCCAGTCGTTCAGTTCGTGGTTTGTATATGACGGTACGTTGGTGACAGCGCACTACGACGAGAAGTTATTACCGTTATATTTCTTTGAAGTGGATGGTGAAATCTATACACAGGCCGTTTATGGTGACTTTTACCGATTGTCCGAAGGAAAATTTCAAAAACTGTTTGATAAAGAGCAGATTAATGGAAAACATGTGGTTGCGGCGTTATCGGGTGGAAATGGCCGGCTGATTTTGTGTACCGACTGGGGCCTGTACGATTGGGACGGTAAGAATCTTGCTCCCCGTCGCAACGCGGTTGCTTCGCAACTCAAAGAAGATGCCATCAACCGTGCCACACTCATTCCTGGTGATTCTACCATTGTGGTGGGCACAATCATTGGAGGGGTGTACGGCATAGGTCGCAATGGTAACTTGCTTTGGCATTTCGATATGGGAAACCGGCTGAGCAACAATACGGTGCTTGGGCTCATGACCGATTGGGAAGGTGATGTTTGGGTTGCCCTCGACATCGGTCTGGCGCACATCAGCACGGGATCGCGTTTTTCCTTGCTCACCAACGACAAATCTGGGCCTTCGGTGGGTATGGTTTATGATGTACTGGTGCATGACGGCAAGTTGTATGTTGCCACCAACCAGGCTGCATGGATTTATTCCGGCGATGCGCAGCGCAGTGTTCGCATTGCAGACAGTGAGGGGCAGAATTGGCACATCTCACAGTTTGATGACCAACTGATATTAGGTAACAATGAGAATGCCAAGTGGATAGTGGGTGCAACTGCGGTCCCAGTCAGTGCGTCGCGTCAGAGTAGCACCAGCATGCATCGCTGTACCATCAATGGTGAGGAAGTGCTCCTTGAGTCTACCTATTATGTGATGCGCGTTTACCGTCGGGAAGGAGGTCGGTGGCAGTATTCTCATGAGGTGGACGGTTTTCATGCCCCAGTATCCCAATTTGAAGTTGACCATGTGGGTAATGTGTGGGCCTCACACATGAGCCGCGGCCTCTATTGCTTGCGTTTTTCCCAAAATCTGCACGATGTTCAGTCCAGATACTTTGAAAGTTTGGGGCAGGACTCCATCAACGCTCCCATTCATGTGATGAAAGTGCGTGGCCGAGTGGTTTTTTCATGCAACAATCATTTGTTCACTTACGATGACCTGCACGACAAGATCGTGCCTTTCGATGACCTGAACGGCTTGTTCCGTGGCGAAGTCTTTTCGGCCACGGCTGTTGACGACAACACTTTCTGGATTGCCGATTCGGACGGCTTTTCGCTCGTTGTCTTTGAAAATGGTCACTATCGTATGGTGAATCACGTGTCACCATCGTTTTTTGGGTTGGAAGCCAATGACAACCGCAATATGGTCTATGTGCACGACAATGTGGCCTATTTTTGTCTGAATGATGGGGTGGGGTGCCTGGATATGGCCTACCGCAATGCTCCGTTGCCCAACAAGCGCCATTTGGTGGTGGAGAGCGTTTTGACGACCGACAGCCATGGTCAAGACCACAGACTGCCCGTTGTCACCAGCGCCAAGCATCCTGCTGTCACCGATGCGTCGGTCGATTTTCAGTTCTCTTTCCCCAACTTTTCCTACACTTCGATGACTTTCACGTTTCACTTGCAGGGTCCAGGAGTGGACTTGGTGGAGAAGAGCACCGATCCGGCCATCAATTACGGTTCCTTGTCCTATGGTGATTACCACCTCACGGTGACCGTCAGTGATGTGAGTGGTGCTTTGGTCGACACCATTGACTATTACTTCGTTTGCCCGCGTCCGTTCTATTTGTCGTGGTGGGCATGGATTTTCTATGCGGCCTTGTTGCTGACGGCGGTCTACGGGCTGGTGCAGTTCCACACCAGTCGGGCCGAGCGCAGGATGAAAAAACAGTACGAGGACCGCAAACTCCAGCAAGACCTCAAGGTGATGGAGCAAGAAAAAATCATTGCCGAGCAAAAACAACAATTGCTCGAAGCGCAACTGCACGACAAGACCCAGGAGGTGGCATCGATGGCGTTGGATGCAGTGGCGCGCAATCGTGCCATTGACGGAATCCGGGAAACCCTGCGCGAGAAGCGTCGCAAAGGCATTATTAGCCCCGCCGACATGGCATCGATGATGAGCCAGTTGGGGGAGAATGCCGACAATGACAACTTTTGGGAATTGTATCAGAACAATTTCAACCTCGTGCACAAAGATTTTTTCAAACGTCTCAAAGAAAAATATCCATCGCTCACGGCAGGTGACCTGCGCTTTTGCGCGTTGTTGCGCCTGAATTTGCCCACCAAAGACATTGCGCGGTTCACGGCACTCAGTGTGCGTGGCGTGGAGGGAGCCCGTTATCGTCTTCGCAAGAAGTTGCAACTCGAAGATGGGCAGAATTTGATCGACTTTCTCATCGATTTCGAATGACAGTGGCTGCCCCCATTACCAATCCATGACGTTGCGCAACACCCACCATGCCAATACCATGGCCAGGAAGCCGCCCACCACCCATTTCGAAGAAATCGCCAGGTAGAGGCGGGTGTTGGTGGTGCGTTTCCATTCTCCCCAAGCGCACAGTGCCACCATGGCAAGCGCTATCAGCAAAAACGCGTTGTAGCGCATCGCACCCATCACATCGCCATGCAGCAGTGCATGCGCTGCTCGCTGCGTGCCACAACCAGGGCATTTCCATCCCGTGAGAGTCAGGAAGACGCATCGCGGGAAGAAACCGCTCTCGTTGGGGTCGAATAGAAAATAGATGGCCCCTGCCCCTAAGGCAACGGCCATGATGAGTATTGCTATGGCAATTCTGCGCCGGCTCATGCCGATGCCAGCATTTTAATCACCGAAATGAATGGCGAGGAAATGATGCCGGCAATGATCGACCCGATGCACCACCAGGCTCCCGTCTCGCTGGCGCGTGCTGCGCCCTCATAGTCGCCGGCTTGGTAACGGCTGGTCACTTTGTTGGCATAGATGATGGCCACAATGCCGGTGGGAATGCAGCACAGCACCGTTGCCAGAATGGCCCACACCAGGTTGGTGGGCGGGCATTTGGGTTGTTGCTCCCGCGTCATGGCCATTTGTGGGTGGATGGGCTGTTGCATGGGGGCTGGTTGCTGTTCGATGGGAGGTATCGCAGGAATCCCTTCGGCGACAGGTTCCCCTTCGGCAAGCGGTTCCCCTTCGGCGACAGGCTCCCCCTCGGCGACAGGTTCCCCCTCGGCGACAGGTTCCCCCTCGGCAATGGGTTCTTCCTCGATGAGGGGTTCCACGTTGGGCTGGTCCGTTGCGACGAAGTCAATTTCGCCGACCAACTCGTCGAGTTCGGTGATTTTCACCCAGTCGTTCAATCCTTCACGCCACACATAGGCATCGCTGGTGATCGACATGGATTTCATCTCATCTATTGTCATGGGGCCAGCCTGTACCCCATCTTGATTGATCCAATACTGCATAGTCTATCGGTTTTTGTTTGTCGCAAAGTTAATCATTCGTTGTCAATAAACCTATTTTTTTGCCATTTTTGTTTGATAGAGTCTGTTTTTGTAATAGAGCAAGGTTTGTACCGCGCCACGCATGACGTGGTCAATGACAAATGCCAGCCACAGACGGTGATTTCCAATCGAAGCCGGGAGAGCCAGGTAGATGACAAAGAACAATGCCGTGCTCACTGCCACTGCCCAGAGCATGCCACGGCTGTAAGTTAGCCCGATGAACACACCATCCCACACAAATGCCGCCATTCCTGCAACAGGAAGTGCGGCGCACCACCAGCGATAGGGGAGTGCTGCCTCAAGCACATTGGCCTCATCGGTGAGCAACCCGAAAAACAGTTGCGGAAACGCATAGGCCACGGTAAAGATGGCCGTGAGCCATCCAGCCCACACAAACAGCCGTCGTACACACTGCCTCAACCGTTGCACGTCATGGCGCCCCACATATTTCCCCACCAACGCCTCGCCCGCAAAGGCGATGCCGTCGAGGAAATAGGCGAAAAACATGTTCAATTGCCCGATGAGTGCATTCACAGCCAGAATCAGGTCGCCGCTTCGCGCTCCGATGCTCACCACTGCCAGGTTCATCACCATCATGAGCAGACTGCGCAAAAAAATGTCGGCACTGACACTGAAAAAGCGGCGTGCTCCATCAAAATTGAGCATGTTTCCCAAGTCAATCATCCGTCGCAGCCAGTCGTAGCGGCCCAGTAGATAGATTACTGAGCCGGCCAGGCCCAGCCATTCGGCCACCAGTGTACCTGTGGCAATGCCGGTGAAGCCCATGTGAAGCGCGTAGACGCACAGCACACTTGCGGCGATGTTCACCACGTTCACCCCAATGGAGATGAACATGGCTCCTCGCGAATCTTGCATCCCCAGCAGCCATCCCTTGATGCCCATCATCACCAGCGTGGGTGGCGCGCCCCACACCACGATGCGGAAGTAGGTCAGCGCCAGGACCTTTACCTCGTCCGAAGGGCCGATAATGGCCAGAGCCACCCATTGCAAGGGTTCTTGCAAAACCACGATGGCAAGAGCGATGAGCAATCCCAAAGCAGAGGCCTGACGCAAGATGCGTGCCGCTGCGGTTTGGTCGCTGGCGCCGTAGGCTTGAGCCGTCATGCCCGATGTGCTCATGCGCAAGAACCCAAAGTTCCAGTACACCAGGTTGAACATCATCGACCCCACTGCGATGGCTCCGATGAACGCCGGTGCGCCCAGATGTCCTGCAATGGCAGTGTCGACCAGTCCTAACAGCGGAATGGTGACATTGGCCACGATGGCGGGGAATGCGATGTTGAAAATCTCACGGTTCATCGGCACAAAGATAGTGCAAATCGAGGAATAATGTGTGCTTTTTCGGCGCTGTGGTTGTGCTGTCGGTGGATTTTTGCTATCTTTGTCCTCCCATGAAGATAGGAAATATAGACCTTGGTCCCCGTCCGGTGATTTTGGCTCCCATGGAGGATGTCACCGACCAGTCGTTCAGGCGGATTTGCCGTGAGCAAGGTGCCGATATGGTGTATACAGAGTTTGTGAGTGCCGACGCTGTTGTGCGCAACATTGACAGCACCCTTCGCAAGATGGTGATTTCACCCGGTGAGCGCCCTGCCGCCATCCAAATCTATGGCCGTTTTGTTGATGCCATGGTCGAAGCCGCTCGCGTGGCCGAAGCGGCTGGCCCCGAAGTGATTGACATCAACTTTGGCTGCCCAGTGAAGAAGATTGCCGGCAAGGGAGCCGGTGCAGGTATGTTGCGAAACATCCCACTCATGCTCGAGATTACCCGCGAGGTGGTCAAGGCGGTTAAGTTGCCGGTTACGGTCAAGACCCGTTTGGGTTGGGATCACGACAGCAAAATCATTGTGGACTTGGCCGAACAGTTGCAGGATTGCGGAATCGCCGCACTCACCATCCACGGTCGCACCCGCTCCCAACTCTATAACGGCGAGGCCGACTGGTCGCTGATTGGCGCGGTGAAGAACAATCCACGGATGACCATTCCCATTATTGGCAACGGTGATATCACCACTGCCCAGCGTTTGGTCGAAGCCTATGACCGCTACGGAGTGGACGGTGTGATGGTGGGCCGTGCCGCCATCGGTGCCCCATGGATATTCAAGGAGATGAAACACTATCTGACCACAGGCAACCTGCCTGTTATCACCGATGCCGAGAAAATGTCGCTTATCCGCCGGCAGATAGCCGAGAGCATAGAGAGCATCGATGAGTATCGAGGCATCCTGCACATTCGCCGCCACCTCGCCGCCACGCCCCTGTTCAAGGGCATCCGTGATTTCCGTCCCGTGCGCATAGCCATGTTGCAAGCAAATACCCGCGCCGAATTGGAAAATGTTTTGAACCGTATCGAATGCGATTTTTTGCCCAACCGATAAAACTCACCCCACTCACCTTTGTTTTGCCCATGTCCCCGTTTATTGGCCAATAGGTGCCAAACGGAGTTGCCATTGCATTCGCTGCCGCAAAATTTGCATATGGCCGCGGATTGCATTATCTTTGCATAAACAAACCGAAAGCGATATGCCAAGCAAGCAACATCTTTCAACGGAAATCGAGCAGCGGCAGCGCATGAACATGCTGCAGCGCGAGGTGGGGCGTCTGCTCGAAAAAAACGTGAATGAACTCGAGGATGACGTTCGGCGAGAAATGGACGAGAACGAAGCCCTTGAAATCAACCGAGAAAAGGATGAGGACTTCACCGAGAAGACCGAAGACGGCGAGGTGTATCGCGAGTCCTCCGACGAAATGCAGCAAAACGACTTTGGCGATGACGATGATGTGCCCACCTATCGTTATCAGGCCAACAATCGCAGCCGTGACGATGAATACTACACTCCACCCATAGCCAACGAGCCCTCCCTGTACGACTATCTCAACGAACAAATCAACGAACAGGAACTCACGGCGACCCAACAACTGATTGCGCAGAGCATCATTGGCAATTTGGATGGTAACGGCTGGCTGCCGCGGTCGCCGCAGGCAATTGCTGACGACGTGACCTTCAATGACGGGGTGGAGGTGGAAACCGCCGATGTGGAACAGGTGCTCCGCATCGTGCAGCAGTTGGACCCTCCGGGCATAGCGGCGTCAAACCTGCGTGAGTGCATGCTGTTGCAGTTGCAGCGCAAGCCCCAAACCCCCGATGTGGAGTTGGCCACGCGCATCATCAGCAAGTATTTCGATGCCTTCGGCAAGAAGCACTACGACAAGATTTGCACAGCGTTGGGGGTGGATGAACGCCGCCTCAAGACCATCATTGACAATGAAATACTCACCCTTGACCCCAAGCCCGGTGCAGGTTACAGCACCGCAGGCAGTGAGCACAGCCAGCAAATCACACCCGATTTTGAACTTGATGTTTACGGCGACACTTTCCAGTTGACACTGGTAAACAACATTCCGGAACTTCAAATCTCTCAAAGTTACTCGGCTCTCTATGAGCGATACAGCAAGGAGCGCCCCGTGACGCGTGGCGAACGTGAGGCCATGGCCAATGTGCGGCAAAAGTATGACCGTGCCGCCACCTATATCAAGGTGCTGAAGATGCGCCAAAACACCCTCTATGCAATTATGCTTGCCATTGTGAGGCGCCAAATCGACTATGTGCTTTCGGGCGATGAAACGACCTTGCATCCCCTCATTTTGAAAGACATTGCCGATGATACCGGCTACGATGTGAGTGCGGTGTCGCGTGCCACCACCAATAAATATGTGTATATGCCTTGGGGAGTGAAACCACTCAAATTTTTCTTTAACGAGGGGCTCAAGCGGAATGATGACCAGGGCGAAGTGTCATCGCGCAAGGTTCAAGCCGCCTTGCTGGCATTGGTGGCTGGCGAAGACAAGCGCCACCCCTATAGCGACGACCGCTTGCGTGAACTGTTGTCGGCCCAGGGCTACGACATAGCCCGTCGCACAGTCTCCAAGTATCGCGATGTGCTGCACATTCCCAAGGCTGGCCAACGCCGTGAAATCCAATTAAAAACCGATCAATGACCTATGCTCGCTTTCACCTTCAATAAAATAATTACTGGAATAGCCCGTTTCTTGTCCACCGCCATGACACCACTGCTCATGCCCACCTACGGGGTGTTTTTGGTGTTGTGGACTTCCATTTTGTGCTTTTTGCCAACCGGTACGCGTGTCACAGTGATGGTGATGGTGATGGGCATCACCTGTGTTTTGCCAATGATATTCATCAGTGTGTTGCACCATCTCAAGATAGTGCACGACAAGCGTCTCAACGATCGTCGCGAGCGTTTGTTGCCGTACGCATTTGCCGTGCTGTGCTATGTGGGCGCAACATTCTACATCGACCGTGTTCACTCGCCCATGTGGTTCACGATGTTTATGGCCGGTGCCACATTGTCGTGCCTGGTGGCCTTTGTGGTGAGTTTTTGGTGGAAAATCAGTTCACACATGGCAGGCATAGGTGGCATGGTGGCGTTGCTCTACCAGTTGCATGTGCAGGGCTTGAGTGCGTTTGATTTGTTCTGGCTGTTGTGCTTCACCATTCTGATGGCTGGAGTGTTGGGCACCTCTCGCCTTCTGCTCAAGCGGCACACCCTGTTGCAAGTGCTGGCGGGTTTTGCCAACGGCTATATTTGTGTGACCTTGATGATGAAATATTTTGGATAACCGATCATAAACCTGACCGAGAAAAGATGGGAACATTTGATTATAAGCGTCGTCCCACCCTGAGCGTGAATGTGGGAGGCCGTCCTTTGGGCAGCGACTGGCCCGTGCGCGTGCAAACCATGACCAACACATCGACCCTCGATGTGGAGCGCAGTGCTGCGCAGTGTGAGCGTGTGGCACAAGCCGGTGCCGACTATGTGCGGCTCACGGCCCAGGGCGTTCGCGAAGCCGAGTCGATGGGGATGATACGAAACACCTTGCGCCAGCATGGATGCAACATACCGCTTGTGGCCGACATCCATTTCAATCCCCGTGCGGCGTTTGCCGCCGCTGCCCTGGTTGAGAAAGTGCGCATCAACCCCGGCAATTTCGTTGACCCGGCTCGCACATTCAAGAGTCTGACCTACACCGATGAGGAATACGCTGCCGAGTTGCAGAAAATCCACGACACGTTGTTGCCGTTCATTGCCATTTGCCGAGAGCATGGCACGGCGGTTCGTTTGGGTGTGAATCACGGCTCGCTGAGCGATCGCATCATGAGCCGTTATGGCAATACGGCTGCTGGCATGGTGGAGAGCGTAATGGAGTTTCTGCGGGTGTTTGTTGCCGAGAATTTCCACGATGTGGTGATTTCGATGAAAGCCAGCAATGTGGTGGTGATGGTGGAGGCCGTTCGCCGCATTGTGGCTGCCATGGATGCCGAGGATATGCACTTCCCGTTGCATTTGGGCGTGACCGAAGCCGGATTTGGCGAGGACGGCCGCATCAAGAGCGCCGTAGGCATCGGCACTCTGATGGCCGAAGGGCTTGGCGATACCATCCGCGTGTCGCTGAGCGAAGATCCTGAACTTGAAATCCCCGTTGCCCAGAAATTGGTGCAGTACATCACCTCGCGTGAAGGCCACGAACCCATCGAAGGCACATGGTGCCGAGGCTATGACCCATTGTGCCCCCCCAAGCGCCGCTTGCTTGCGGTGGCCGGCCACAAGACCCCGCTGGTGGTGGCCTCATGTCAGCCCGAGGAAGTTATTGGGGCCATGAAACCCGACCTGTATGCCGATGAATTGCCCATCGAAGACACACCCATTGCAGTCATCACACCCGACAACAAGAATGTGGTTGGCAGCCTGCTGGCCCAGTTGCACGCATTGGCCGAAGATGGGAACGCGCTGCCCGTGGTGGCCAAAGTGACCTATGACGATACCGACCGAGAGTGGCTACAGGTCAAGGCCAGTGCCGATTTGGGCGCGGTGATGATGAGCGGTTTGTGCGATGGCATTTGGATTGATGCTCCCAACTATGCCGACCAAGACGAAGTGGTGCGCATGGCGTTCGCCATTTTGCAAGCCTGTCGCCTGAGGATGAGCAAGACCGAGTTCATTTCTTGCCCGTCGTGCGGACGGACCATGTTCGATTTGCAGACCACCGTCAAGCGCGTGCAACAAGCCACCTCCCATCTTTCCCACTTGAAGATAGGTGTGATGGGATGCATTGTGAATGGCCCCGGCGAAATGGCCGACGCCGACTACGGTTACGTGGGTGCGGCCCGCGGTCGCATCAGTCTGTACAAGAACAAAGAGTGCGTGGAGAAGAATATTCCTGAGGACGAGGCCATCGACCACCTCGTGGCGCTCATCAAGGCATGTGGCGACTGGCGCGAGCCTCAATCCTGAACTTTTGACCCCAACAAAGTGGCGCTTGTGACGCTGTCCACGCGACACATCACGCGGTCGCCGATGCGTGTGTCTCCTGCAGGAAACACGATGACCTTGTTTTGCTCGGTCCGCCCGAACATGTCGTCACGGCTGCGTTTGCTGTATCCTTCCACCAGCACCTCGAAGGTCTTGCCCACGTCGCGGCGGTTACTGCACAGCGACAGTTCGTTTTGAAGGGCAATCATGCGGTTGAGTCGCTCGATTTTCACCTCTTCGGGCACGTTGTCGGGCAAGTGCTTGGCGGCGAAGGTTCCCGGTCGCTCGCTGTACTTGAACATGAAAGAGGAGTCAAATCCCACTTCTCTCATCAGGCTCAGCGTTTGCTCAAAATCTTCCTCGGTCTCGTCGTGGAATCCTGTGAACACATCGGTCGAGATTCCGCAGTGGGGCATGGCCGCCCTGATTTTGTCGATTCGGTCCAGGTACCACTCCCGGGTGTACTTTCGGTTCATGAGTTTGAGCACCTTGTTACTGCCGCTCTGCACAGGCAGATGGATGTGCTTGCAGATGTTGGCATGTGAGGCCATGGTGTTGATGATGTCATCGCTCAGGTCTTCGGGATTGCTGGTGGTGAAGCGCACTCGCATGTGCGGAGCGGCTTCGGCCACCAGGGTAAGCAGCCCGGCAAAGTCGACGGGGGCGCCGCCGTCGGCGGGTTTGAAGAGATAGGAGTTCACGTTTTGGCCCAGCAGGGTCACTTCCTTGTAATTGCTCCGTTGCAGGTCTTGCAGTTCGTTGAGGATGCTCTGCGGCTCGCGGCTGCGCTCGCGTCCACGGGTGTAGGGCACGATACAGTAGGTGCAGAAATTGTTGCATCCCCTCATGATGCTGATGAACCCGCTTGTCTTACTGCCCCCCACGCGTGTGGGTATGATGTCGCGATAGGTCTCGGTGGTTGAGAGTTGTACATCGATTGCCTTCTGTCCGTTCTCGGCGGCCGTGATGAGTTCAGGCAGTTGCAAATAGGAATCGGGTCCTGCCACCACATCCACGTCGTATTCATTGATGAGCACGTCCTTGAGCCGCTCGGCCATGCAGCCGATGATTCCCACGATGAGTCGTTGCGATTGTCGGCGCCGCAGTGCGTTGAGTTGTTTGAGCCGGGTGAAAATTTTCTGCTCGGCGTTGTCTCGCACCGAGCAAGTGTTGATGAAGATGGCATCGGCCTTGTCGAGCGTTTGAGTGGGTTCATAGCCCGCCATTTTCATCACGGTTGCCACCACCTCGCTGTCGGCCACATTCATCTGGCAGCCATAAGTCTCGATGAACAAGCGCTTGGTGGCTTCACCAGTGTCATATTTGAGTTTTAAAGGTTCCATTCTTGAGTAATCGGAGTTATTAATCATTATTTTGGGACAAAATTACATAAAAAATTGGACATAAATGCCTAACTTTGCACTCTCAATGGAGGGAAAGGCGTTACATACGGTGCATTTTGAGACGTTGGGGTGCAAACTCAACTTCTCGGAAACTGCCACCATCGGCAAGTTGCTTGCCGAGCGTGGAATCGTTGCTGTGCGTGATGGTGAGACGCCCGACGTGTGTGTGGTGAACACCTGCAGCGTGACTGCGTTGGCCGACCGCAAGTGCCGCCAGCACATCCGTAACGTGGTGAAGCGCTATCCCCACTCACTGGTGGTGGTGACAGGTTGCTATGCCCAACTCAAAAGTGAGGACATAGCCGCTATTCCTGGTGTCGACATCGTGTTGGGCAGCGAGCAGAAACTCGACATCGCACAGTATGTGGAGCAGTGGCTCACCGACCACAAGCCCTTTGTGGCCGTGACCCGCACGCCCGATATTCGCCGTTTCTCGCCTTCGTGCGAGTGTGGCGACCGCACGCGCTACTGGCTCAAGGTGCAGGACGGTTGCGACTACTATTGCTCCTATTGCACGATACCCATGGCCCGTGGACGCAGCCGCAGTGGCACTATCGAGAGCCTGTTGTCGCAAGCCCGCCAAGTGGCCGCCAGTGGTGGCCGCGAGATTGTGATCACGGGTGTGAACATAGGCGACTTTGGCAAGAACACAGGTGAGCGGTTCATTGATTTGCTGCAAGCATTGGATCGGGTGGAAGGCATTGAGCGCTATCGTATCTCGTCGATTGAGCCCGATTTGCTCACCGACGAGATGATTGGTTTTGTGGCACAGTCGCGGGCGTTCATGCCCCATTTCCACATCCCGTTGCAGTGCGGGAATGATGAGGTTCTTCGTCTCATGCGCCGCCACTACGACCGCGCTTTGTTTGCCGAGAAAGTGTCGTGTTGCCGTGAGTTGATGCCCGATTGCTTCATCGGTGTGGACGTGATGGTGGGTAGCCGTGGCGAGACCGATGAATACTTTGAGGACTCATATCGTTTTATTGAGTCGTTGCCCTTACAGCATCTGCATGTGTTCCCCTACAGCGAGCGCCCGGGCACCCTGGCACTGCGCATTCCGGTTGTGGTGAGCCAGCAAGCCAAGCAGGAAAGGGCAGAGCGCATGATTGCATTGAGCGACCGCAAGCAGCGAGAGTTCATTGCCCGTTATGTGGGAACGACGCGCCCTGTGCTCATGGAGCAGCCGCATGGCAATGCTCCCATGCATGGGTTTACCGATAACTACATCCGTGTGAACGTGACCCCCGACGATGCGATAGTGAATCAAGTGGTGAAAGTGAAATTACTGGCAATTAACGATGACCTCACGGTCGAAGCACAAGTGGTATGAAAAAAGTGGCGGTTATAATATTGAATTGGAATGGATCGGCGCTCTTGCGTCGTTACCTGCCTACTGTGCTTGCCGGCACCAATCCCGATTTGGCCGATGTGATAGTGGCCGATAATGGCAGTACTGATGACAGCCGACAGGTGCTGGCCACGGAGTTCCCGCAGGTCCAGGTGCTGTCTTTTGACCAGAACTTGGGTTTTGCCGAGGGCTACAATCAGGCCATCGGAAAGATTGACCATGAATACACGGTGTTGCTCAACAGCGATGTGCGCACCCCCGACGGCTGGTTGGACCCATTGCTCGACTATATGGAAAGCCATCCCGAGGTGGGAGCCGTGCAACCCAAACTGTTGCAAGACCGCGATGACGACCGCCAGGTGTTTGAGTATGCCGGTGCTGCGGGCGGATACATTGACTGTCACGGCTATCCCTATTGCCGTGGACGCATTTTCGATGCTATCGAGGACGACCTCGGACAGTACGACGACGGTCCCAAGAGCATCTTTTGGGCCACAGGTGCTTGCTTGATGGTGCGCAGTGAGTTGTATCGTCGAGTGGGGGGGTTGGACAAGGACTTTTTTGCCCACATGGAGGAGATTGACTTGTGCTGGCGAATTCACCTGTCCGGCAGCGACATCATGATGGTGCCCACGAGCCACGTCTACCATCTGGGTGGCGGCAGCCTGCCCAAGAACAATCCACGCAAAACCTATCTCAATTTCCGTAACAACCTGCTGCTGATGCACAAGAACTTGCCCAAACGCGAAGCCAAGCGGATGCTTTTTGTGCGTCGTCTGTACGACACGCTGGCTTTCTTCATGGCGCTTGCCAAGTTGCATGGCGGCGATGCCCGTGCCATTGTGCGTGCCCACTGCGACTACCGCTCCATGCGCTCGCGCTACACCCAGCACCCCGATGTCAACCTGTTGCCCCAGTGGCCTGCCGGTCGCCGAAACATTGTCATCGAATATTACCTGTTGCGGCGCAAGCGCTTCTGAG
>CACZNP010000120.1 GCA_902782545.1 uncultured Bacteroidales bacterium | reverse complement strand
TGCCGCGCTTTTCGCAATCTCTGGCAAGAAAATCGAGTGGCTTGCGTATATTGCGAAGTGTTTATTCATAATACATTAAATAAAAGAAAGTAATGGATTTAATGAAAGTTGCCGAGCAGGCATTTGCCACCGGCAAGCAACATCCGGAATTCTTCCCTGGTGACACTGTGACAGTGGCTTATCGTATCAAGGAGGGTAACAAGGAGCGTATTCAGCAGTACCGTGGTGTGGTCATCCGCATCAATGGTGACGGTGAGAAGAAGCGTTTCACCGTGCGCAAGATCAGCGACAACATCGGTGTGGAGCGTATTTTCCCGTTGGAGTCCCCGTTCATCGACAGCATCACCATCAACAAGCATGGTCGTGTGCGTCGCGCCAAGATTTACTATCTGCGCAACCTCACTGGCAAGAAGGCTCGCATTCCCGAGCGCCGCATTGTCAAGAAAGAGGCTTAATTATCGCTCACTTTCACTGAAAGGCATTACCGTGCCGTGGTCATGTAAGCGACCACGGCACGTTTTGTCGTTTATGGGTGTCCGTTGAAAGCCGTGGATTGTTAATTATTGGTTAAGAAACGCGCCCAGAGTGTTCCGATAGTGAAAAAATGTTTACATTTGAACCCGCAAAATCAACCAAAGTATATGATTATGAAAAAAACTGTATTAGTTATGTTGCTCGCTGTTGCGGCATCGTTGGGCCTGAAGGCTCAGAGTGAAGTGAATAGTTTTTCGTTGAAACCAATGGTTGGCGTGTCGTCCACCGAGTTCTATGGCGATGGTGCCAATGGAACAAGATTGCGCTGGGGCTTTGCCGCCGGTGTGGAACTGGAGTATCAGGTCACCAATAAGTTTTCTGTGTCGGCCATCCCAATGTACGGAATGGGTGGTGCCAGGACCGATGACGGTGATGCCACGTGGAAAAACGACAAAATCATGATACCCGTGATGGCCAACTATTATTTGATTCGTGGCATGAAACTGAGCCTGGGTGTGCAACCGGGTTTTGTGGTGAAATCATCGCTCAACACCAAAGTGAATGGTGTGACAATGGATGTGAACGCCAGTGATGTGACCCGCTCCTTTGATTTGTCGATTCCTCTGGGTTTGGGCTACGAATGGGAAAATGGGCTGAGCCTGAGCATCCTGTGGCACCTGGGCTTGACGACCGTCATGAACGATGCCCTCATTATTGGGGATGTGAACCTGGGCAAAAGCAATTTCAGGAACACTGGCGGTGTCCTCTGTCTGGGTTATAAGTTCGAATTGTGAGAACAATATAATATAGGTGGGTGTTCAGAACAGCGTGTTCACCGTCCCAATGACGGCACCCAGCAGTGCTCCGAGCCACACGATGGCTCGGAGTTCTTTTTTGATGACCCCGAAGATGATGCGCTCGGTCTCGTCCATGTCCATTTCGTTGATACGGTCCCTCACGATGCTGTTGATATCGATGGTTGCGAGAATGCGAGGCAGGTGTTCGGTGATGACAGCGTGGTAGATGTTCATGACCACTTGCTTGAGTTGGTCAATTTGATGGTCGTGTCCATCAAGTAACTGACAGACGGGTGTTTGTAGTAGGGTGGTGGCTTCTTTGTCAACCAATCTTGTGATGAGTTGCTCCGAATTGTTGGCAATGATTTGATTCACGTGCTTGGTGAGCAGTTTCTCGGCGGCATCGGCCATGTGCGACATCATTTTATCGGCCCCGAGAAATCCCATCACTCCGCCACTCATCTTCTCAATGACATGCTGCATGACAGCGTGCGAAATCATATCGCCCAGATTTGAGGAGTCGAGTCGCGTGTGCATTTGAGTGGCAAACTCAGCGCATGTGTCATCCTTGATTTTGTCGATTTCGTCCTCGTTGAGGAATCGAGCCAGCAGTTGTCGCACGGTATCGGTGTTTGACTTCTGGGCTGTCATCAATTCGTCGAACGAATCGTTGAGTTTTCGCATCATCTCCTGTGATAGCAGGCTCTTCTCAAGCACTTCGCGGTTCATCAGGTTCTCGCTGATGGCAGCACCTATCGATTCGGCGATGCGGTGTTTCTCCTTGGGCACAATGCCTGGGGTGAACGGCACCCTGATTCCGAAAACGTATTTCGCCTGATGAGGCCGGAACATCATGCGTATGGCCAAATCGTTGGTGATATATCCGATGGCCGCCCCAATAACAGGGCCCAGAAGAAGAGTGAAGTCAAAACCCATAGTGCAAAAGTAGATGTTACTTGCCGGCAAAATTACGAATAATCGGCCAATAAAAAAACACAAACAAAAAACTGGGAACTGATGACAAAAAGTGGCGATGAGTATGTTTGTTTTTATGATTATTTGTTGCGTTTTTTTGTAAAAATGTTTACATTTGTGCCAAGTAATTGTTTAACCTTAAATCAACCAGAACTATGGCAGAAGAGAACAAAGACCTGTTGGACCAGGCAAAAGAGATTTTGAGCGGCAAGATGGGTGAGGCTGGTGGCCTCGTGGACCAGGCAAAGGAATTCATCGCCGGCAAGGCCGGTGAACTGCTGGGAAATGCCGATGAACTCAAGGAAAAGGTTGTAGAACTGGGCAAATCCATTGCTCCCGACTCTCTCGATGACAAGGTGGAGGGCATGGTTGACCAGGCTATGGACTTCCTGAAGGACACCTTTGGTAAGAAAGAGGAGAAATAAACCTCGGCAATTGACCGAATGAGTTGCCGGCCTGAGCAAAATGTGGGCTCAGGCCGGCGTTTTTTCTCTCGGCTGCGATACACTTTTTATTTTTTTGATTATGAAAACAGTACTGATTACTATACTTCTGGCCGTTGCAGGCTTGACTATGCTTGCAGCGACCTACGCATGCAAGAACACCAAAAATCAGCAAGAAAATGTGCAGTGTGGCGGGCCTGGTATCGGTATCGACCTGGATACCGTCGAGGCGCTCTCCTTACCGCCCATTGAAGAAGAAGTGGAGCGTGACGACTTCACCGTCGGACTCCCCGAGGGATGGAAGGTGATGAGCAACGACGAATACTGCCTGATTGTTTACAAAGGAACCATCGAGGAGGATTACCTCGATGGTCGGGCTGTGCACCTTGTAATCGTGCCGGCCGATGGCGTGACCCCCGACGACGCCATCCAGGAGATGGTGACTGGGATAAACGCTACTGTTGGCAAAGATGTCACCATAGGCGCTACAACTTATCAGACTTGCACCTATGTGGAAGATGGTCGCGACATGTTGCTGCTGGTGACCAAGTACATCGATAAACTCATGAGAATTGAGGTGGAGGGTACTGACGCCAGCGACCCCGAAGTGCGTGCCATCGTTCTGAGCATGAGGATAAATTGATACTGCGGTCACGGCTTGCCTGATGCTGCCAGCAACGGATAAATACAAAGCGGGAAAAATAGTTTTTGCCGCAGGGTTGCTCATTGGTGAGTTTTTTGTAAATTTGCAGAAAAATCAACATAATCCTAAATAAACATGGCAACAAAAGCATTATTGATGATTCTCGATGGTTGGGGCATAGGTCCCCACGAGCACAGCAACGCAATTTATAGTACACCAACCCCTTACTGGGACCACCTGTTGGCAACTTATGCGCACAGCCAACTCATGGCTTGTGGCGAAGACGTGGGCCTGCCCGACGGCCAGATGGGCAACAGTGAGGTGGGACATTTGAACATAGGCGGTGGCCGAGTCGTATATCAAGACCTGGTGAAAATCAACAAATCCATCGCCAACGGTTCTATCTTGAAGAACCCTGAGATAGTGAGCGCATTCAGTTATGCCCAAAGCACCGGCAAGGGAATCCATTTCATGGGCTTGACAAGCAATGGAGGCGTTCACAGTTCGCTCGACCATTTGTTTGCCCTGTGTGACATTGCCAAGGAATACCAATTGAAAGACGTGTTCATCCATTGTTTCATGGATGGTCGTGACACTGACCCTGAGAGCGGCAAAGGATTTGTGGCACAGGTTGAAGAGCATTGTGCCCACAGTGCCGGCGTGGTGGCAACGGTCACTGGCCGCTACTATGCCATGGACCGTGACAAGCGCTGGGAGCGCATCAAGTTGGCCTACGACCAACTCGTGGACGGCGTGGGCCGTCAGAGCGACAACATGACGCAAGCCATTCAGGAGAGTTATGACGAAGGTGTGACCGATGAATTCATCAAGCCCATCGTCAACAGCACTGTGGACGGCCGCATCAAGGAAGGCGACGTGGTGATTTTCTTCAACTATCGCAACGACCGCGCCAAGGAATTGACCATCGTGCTCACCCAGCAGGATATGCCCGATCAAGGCATGCACACCATTGATGGGTTGCAGTACTATTGCATGACCCCTTACGACGCGTCGTTCACCGGCTTGCACATCCTGTTCCCCAAAGAGAACGTACAGAACACGCTGGCCGAGTATTTGTCGTCCTGTGGCAAAAAACAACTGCACATAGCGGAGACCGAGAAGTATGCTCACGTGACGTTCTTCTTCAACGGTGGTCGTGAAGAGCCTTTTGACGGTGAGGACCGCATCCTGGTGCCCTCGCCCAAGGTGGCCACTTATGACCTCAAGCCAGAGATGAGTGCCTATGAAGTGAAGGACAAGTTGGTAGCCGCCATCGGCGAGGAGAAATATGACTTTATCGTGGTCAATTATGCCAATGGAGATATGGTCGGTCACACTGGTGTGTACGAGGCCATCCAGAAGGCTGTCGTTGCCATTGACCAATGTGTTCACGACACGGTGGAGGCAGCCCGCAGCCACGGTTATGAGGTGATTATCATCGCCGACCACGGCAATGCCGACCACGCAGTGAATGAGGACGGCACGCCCAACACCGCTCACTCGCTCAATCCTGTGCCGTGCATCTATGTGACCGAGAACCGCGATGCCACTGTGCACAATGGACGACTGGCCGACGTGGCGCCAAGCATCCTGCAAATCATGGGATTGGAACAACCGGCCGAGATGACCGGGGAGCAACTCATCGAGCGCTGATATTGTCGAATATCGACAAAAAGAAACAATTCGGAACGGTCACCCCTCGTGGTGGCCGTTCTGCTTGTTTACAACGTCGAGTTTGAACTGGTGTAATTTCCTGCGCATGACGATGTAGGGCGCGATGTGCATGACATCGAACTTGATTCGCCTCCGCATGTCGGCCATGATGTAGTGCATGGTGTTGATGCTGCTCTTGATGGAGTTGGTCCACTCGGTGCGCATGAGCAGTGAGTTTTTCACGTTTTTGTCGTGTCGGAACGACTTCAGTTCCAACATCTGACGGTCGACCCAGAAGGTGACGATGTCGAGAAAACTCTGGAAGTAGCGTGAGAAAGCCTGTACCTTGTTCTGCTTGTAGGCGTTGACCACCGCTTCCGAGAGATAGAGCAGCACCCTGTTCATCGTGTTGTTGAACGTGAGAAAGTAGTTGGAATAGGCAATGCTGATTTTCGTAAAGTCGGCTCTTTGAAGGTGAGTGAGAACGATATTCCGGTTTTCATCGTTGTTGATGAATTTCTCGAAATAAGCCTTCTCGGCCTCTTCAAACATGAGGTAACCCAGAAAACTGGGAATGCCGTCGCTACCGGTTGAGATGAGGAAAAAGTGCTTACGTTGCAGTTTCATCTCATTCCACTGCGACCTCACATCGAGGTAGTTGCGTGCAAACACCTCGCCGATGGTGGTGATGTAGTTATATTTGATTGACACATCGGCAATCATGTATTTGTCCTTCTTGGTGAGCGTGTCTTCGTCATGTGCCAGCAGGCGGTGGAACTCAAAGAGGTCCTCGTTTCCCTGTCGTCCGTATTCTTTGAGTTTGGCTCCGAAGAGCAAGTCGGTGATTTCGACGAGAGTGGCCCAGTTGTGGTGCTCGAGCGCGCGCAGTTGGATTTCGACCCTTCTGTTGTCACCGTCTTTGAGAACTGCGTTCAAGTGAATGGAGCGGTATCCGCTTTCCTTGGGTTTCTCGATGTAGTCGTGAATCACTCCCTTGATGAGAAATGGCAATTTGCTTTGGTTCTTGAGGATACGGTTGTAGAGTTCGTAGACCTTATCGGTCGACGACAAGATGCAGCGGCATCCTGCAATGTCCTCGGCGCGGTTCACCTGCATCTCGGGAAAGCGGATGAGTTTGCTCACGATGGACTCGATTCGCTTCACTCGATAGGTGCAAATACAGTCTTTGTCGACGTTGTGCGCCAGTCGCTCAATGACGTTGAATATCGTTGCCAGCGGTTCTTTATAACTCATGCGCAGTTGCTGAAGCATGAGCAGGTCGTCGCCGGCAATGTCGTGCGGATTGCTGCGAATGCGGTCGCCAAGACGTTTGTAGTCTTTGTTGGAGTAGTGCGCTTCGGGAGTTTGCATGCGTGGAAAATCCGTTGAGGTAATTCAAAACACAAAAATACAAAAAAATCGTCATTTGGCAAACTCCCCCCGTCGAATCCATGGGAATGCTTTTATTGTGACTCGCCGGTGTTGTATTCATGTAACTTTTTCAATTTTATTACTGGTCAT
>CACZNP010000119.1 GCA_902782545.1 uncultured Bacteroidales bacterium | reverse complement strand
TGCCTACCTCTTTAAGGATGGCGTGACTGTTTATCCTGCCGATGAGTCCAAGAAGATTGGTTACCTCGTGCCCGACGATGAAATGATCAACTACTACATCACTATCACCAATGCACAACTCAAGGATTACACCGGCCGCTACGCACGCATTTGCAGCACCACTCGTGAGCAGTACACTGCCATGGGCGGTACCGAAGATGTGGGTACGAGCGACAGCCAAGAGACCCGCAACCTGCACTGGCTTGATGTGGTGCGTGACCTCTATCAGAAAGCATGGGATTCTAATTACAACGAGCTCATCATAGCATGGGCCGCTGAAAATCTCTGATTTTCTTTTCCATTTCGATGGATGCCCAGGCCTGGAATGACCGGGCATCCATCGTTTTTTTACAAACTAACTGAATAAATTTTCTTAAGCGGAACGATGAAACTTTCTTTGCATTTTTTGAATCAACTCTTATTGTCAATTTTTTTGGTGACGTTCATGGGATGCGGGTCAGACGAGCCTGATTCGCCCAATCCTAAACCCGACACCGAGGAGCCGACGCCCCAGCCCGACCAAAACAAACTCGAAACTCTTAAAGAAGGGCGGCTCGTCATCGCTTATGCGCCTTATTACCGGTCCATGTTGCCTAACCCCGAACTGGTAACAGGCATCAGTTATTCTTTTGCCGAGGTTTATGTGCGTGACGGAGTTTACCAAACATTCAAGTTGCAAGACCCGTCGTTTGCTCAGGGTAGTTACAACCAGACTGCGGCCGAAAACCGCTTCCGCGAGATTTTGGCCCTCAGGACAAAGAACCCCAACATTAAGATATCACTTTCGTTTTCTCACACCGTGTCGAATGGCGACAACTACCAGGATGGTGGCTTCTCGGCCATTGCGGCAAGCGATGCGAACCGAAAGAAATTTGCTCAGGATTGCCTGAGTTTCCTCAAAAAGTGGAATATTGACGGCATCGACCTTGACTGGGAATTCCCCGGATTGTCGTGGAGCGGAGCGGCCTTCGACCCCAAGCACGATGTGGAAAATTATACTTTGCTGGTCAAGCAGTTGCGTGAGACACTGGGTGATAAGTACTTGCTCACCTTTGCTGGCTATGTGATGGACAAGCGAACCCTCAACGGCAGCCGGACCGAAGACGGCTCGGGTTGGCGTTACATCGACCTTAAGGCTGTAAAGCCCTATGTGGACTACGTGAACATCATGGCCTACGACATCGACAGCCCTGAAGACGGAGGGCGAGGATTCCAGTCGGCTGTCACTTCCTCAACATCATGGTGGGATATCGAGCGCTGCCTGAAAGAGTATCGCGAGGCTGGATTCGAATACAGCCAATTGGTGCTCGGCATACCCTTCTATATGCGTCACTCTTTCAGTGGAACCGACGGTGAGCCTGTGGCTATTGATTACCGCGACCTTATCGTCTTGGCTGCCAACGACAAGACCTATAAAATCGACAACTGGGATTCGTCGGCTCAAACTCCTTATGTCACCCGCAACGGAAAGTTCTGGGGCTCCTACGACAACGAGGAGAGCATCGCCAAGAAAGGACGCCGCTACATTGGCGGCTATGGCATGAAGGGAATGCTGTATTGGGACAGTGGCGCCGACGATGACCGCTACACCCTGTCAAAGGCTTGCTGGAATGCAGTGATGAAATCTTATTAAAAACTTTTTTGAAATATGCGGAAAATCTTTTTATTCACTCTCCTCACTGCTTGTACGGTGATGATGACAATGGCTGATTCCTGGATCAGGGTCAACCAGTTGGGTTATCTGCCGCAGGCTACCAAGGTGGCTGTGTACATGAGCAATGATGATGTGCAAGTGGATGGTTTTGAACTCATCGATGCCTTTACTGGAAAAGTGGTCTATCGAGGCTCTAAAGTTGAGCGAAGAGCACCCATGATGCACATGAAGGCGGCTTATCGTCTCAATTTCTCCGATTTCACCAACCAGGGAACTTTCATGCTCAAGGTGGGGAAGACGTTGTCCCCCCAGTTTCCGCTCAATGGCGCTGTATATAATGGAACAGCCGATTTTGTGCTGAACTACATGCGACAGCAGCAATGCGGCTACAATCCTTTTCAGCGCGACACTTGCCACCAGCACGACGGCTACATCCGTTATCATCCCACCAAAGAGGGGCAACACCTTGATGTGAGAGGCGGATGGCACGATGCTGCCGACCTGCTGCAGTACACCACCACCAGTGCCAACGCCATCTACCAACTCATGTTTGCCTACCAAGAGAACCCGCTGGCATTTGGAGACCAATACGATGCCATGGGCGATCCAGGTGCCAATGGCATCCCCGATATCGTGGACCAAATCAAGTGGGGGCTCGACTGGCTCGACCGAATGAATCCCGAGCCTGGAGAACTCTATAACCAGATTGCTGACGACCGCGACCACATCGGCACAAAGATGCCAAAGGATGACCCAGCCGACTATGGTTGGGGGCCAAACAACGGCCGACCGGTCTATTTTGTCAACGGAAAGCCGCAGCAGCGTGGGAAGTTCATGAATGCCACCATGGGTGGGGCAAGCACGGCAGGCAAGTTTGCCAGTGATTTTGCTTTGGGTAGCAAAATTCTTGCGCCGTTCTATCCCGAGTTTGCCAAGAAAATAGGCGAAAAAGCCGCTGCTGCCTATCAGGTGGGCATCGACCTGCCCGGAAATGCACAGACGGTGTCGGTTGTGTCTCCCTATATCTATGAGGAGGACAACTGGGTCGATGACATGGAACTTGGTGCCATCGAGATGTTCCGGAAGACGGGCAATGATGAATATCTTGTTCAGGCCATGGAGTATGGCCGTCGTGAACCGGTCACACCGTGGATGGGCGCCGACAGCGCGCGCCACTACCAGTGGTATCCTTTCATGAACATGGGACACTACCAACTGGCCCTGGCCGGTAACCCGAGGCTCAAGGCTGAGTTTGTGCGCAACATCCGTGCTGGCATCGAACGGGTCTATCAGCGTGCCCAACAACTCAATCACCCGTTCCTTTGGGGCGTGCCTGGAATTTGGTGCAGCAACAACCTCACCACGGCCCTGCTCACGCAGTGCATCCTCTACCGGCAACTCACGGGCGACCGCACCTTTGAGGAAATGGAAGGGTCGTTGCGCGACTGGTTATTCGGTTGCAACCCTTGGGGCACGAGCATGATTGTAGAGTTGCCACGGGGTGGGGTGTATCCGCATGCCACGCACAGCAACTGGGTGTTTCAGAGTGTGGGCTTCCCCACGGGCGGTTTGGTCGATGGACCGGTTTATGCCACCATCTTCAACAGCCTCAAAGGGGTGAACCTTACCGACGACATGCCCTTTGTCTCGGCCAATATTTATGAGGAGTTCCAGCCGGGCGATGTTGTCTATCATGACAGCACGCATGATTATAGCACCAACGAGCCCACCATGGATGGAACCGCTTCGCTCACTTTCCCGCTTTCCACCTATCAGATGGAGGGCGCAAAGCAAGCCGAGGCGGCTGTCGACCGCAATGTCTACGACCGTGGCGGCATTGTGCAGGGCGACCCTGCTAAAAAGAATGTGTGCCTCGTCTTCACAGCCGACCGCTGGGCCGAAGGGGCCGACAAGATTATCAAGTCGCTCGACAAGGCTGGCGTCAAAGGCGCTTTCTTCTTCACCGGACAGTTCTTCGACAACAATCCCGAGATTGTGAAGCGCCTTGTCAAGGGTGGCCACTATGTCTCGTGCCATGGATTTGAGCATAGGTTGCTCTGCTCGTGGGAAAATCGAGACTCTTCGCTGGTCAGCAAGGAGGACTTCCAGGCCGATATCAAGAGGGCCTACGACAAGATGGCTCAGTTTGGCATCAGCAAGGCCGACGCACCTTATTTTGTGGCTCCTTACGAGTGGTACAATGACTATCACGCTTCCTGGGCAAAACAAATGGGATTGCAAATCATCAATTTCACCCAGGGAACTTTCACAAGCGACGACTACACCTATCCCGGTATGAAGGACGCTACCTATCGTTCGAACAAATGGTTGTGGAACAGCCTGATGAATTTTGAGAAAAAGAACACTCTCAATGGCCACTTCATCATGCTGCATCTGGGAACGGTCAAGGAGCGTACCGAGAAGTTCTATGATCGCTTGCCTGATATCATCAGCACGCTCAAGCGCAAAGGCTACAACTTTGTCAAGCCCGACCAACTAACCGGACTCAACTTGCACTAAGTGTAGCACGGTATAAAAACTGTCGAGGGCGCGACCATTATGCGGTCGCGCCCTCGATGTGTGTTGTGAGAGGGGTGGTATGGAAGAATGTCATTCCATGATTCTGAACACCCTGATGCCTATCACCGTTTTGCTGTTTTGGAACATTTTCATCATGTTTTCCTTTTCGAGCATGACTTTTCCCCCACTCATCGAGGCATCGAGCAGGTAAATCTCGCCCTTTTCATCCTTGTCGATGATCCCCATGTGAGAGATGTCCAAACCTTCGATTTTGGTTACCAAGCCAACGAAGTCACCCGCGCGCAAGGCAACCTTGAGTTTCTTGTCGCCAAGCCACGTGCGCTTGATAAAAGGCATGCGGTGGTTTCTGTATCCAATCTCAAAACCTTTGATTTTCTCCACCATGGTGTCATCATTTTTCAAACTTTGGTAGGAGTTCTTGTGAGTGCTCATGAAATTGATGGTCTTCACCTGATAGGCTGCGTGTGGAAGGTCGGGTGTGACCTCCATCAGGTTGCCACGGCTGCGGTTGTTTACTATCCACTCACTGATGTAGTGCAAACGGCTTGAGTAATCGCCCAGTTCACCGTTGCGGTAACGCAGATTCTCCAGGTTGTTGGCATAGTCACGCCAGGAGTAGCGGCCATCAAGGGTGGCACGCGTGAGGGCGTAGAGCGTTTCGACAAACGTGGTGCAGTCCAGTTCATCGATATTGATGGTGAGCATTTCGGCGTCACCTTCCAGTGTGTGGGCCACGTAGGGGGTACCCAACAACTGTTGGGCATAGAATCTCACCAGGTCATTGGCGGTTTTTTTGCCACTCGACAAACCTTGTTGCAGCAATTCGTTGATTCGGGTGGTGTCGTTGTCGCAATGAAAACGCATCTGTTGCATCGTCACGGCAGGAGCGCTCAGCGACAAAAACAACACACCTATTATATATATAAATGCTCGTTTCATGATTTGTTCTCCGTTTTTTTGCGAAATTACACAAAAAAAACGATTTCGAGCATTTTTTTTGAAAAAAGTTGTTGTAATTTTTGGTGGATTGGCCGGAGTGTTGTAATTTTGCACCGCTTTTGCGCCGAAAATTCCG
>CACZNP010000118.1 GCA_902782545.1 uncultured Bacteroidales bacterium | reverse complement strand
TGCGGAGTTGCTCCTCGGGTATACCCACTGCGTCGGGCAGTTTTCCGCCGTTTTCGTTGATGATGTCAACATACTCTTGAGGCACTGAGGATGATCCGTGGAGCACGATGGGGAATCCGGGCAATTTCTCCATGATGGCGTCGAGCACGTCGAAAGCCAGGGGAGGGGGCACGAGTTTGCCGGTCTTGGGGTCGCGTGTGCACTGCTCGGGTTTGAACTTGTAGGCTCCGTGGCTGGTGCCGATGGAGATGGCGAGCGAGTCGCAACCGGTGCGTGTGGCGAAGTCGATGACTTCTTCGGGCTTGGTGTAGTGTGATTCCTCGGCTACGACCTCGTCCTCAACGCCAGCGAGCACGCCGAGTTCAGCCTCGACGGTGACGTCGAACTGGTGTGCGTACTCAACGACTTGCTTGGTGAGTGCGATGTTCTCCTCGTAGGGCAGAGCCGATCCGTCGATCATCACGCTCGAGAAACCGAAGTCCACGCAACTCTTGCACAGTTCAAAACTGTTACCGTGGTCGAGGTGCAAAGCGATTTGTGGACGCTCCCAACCCAGTTCTTTTGCATACTCAACGGCTCCCTGTGCCATGTAGCGCAGCAGCGTTTGGTTGGCATACTTGCGTGCTCCGCTGGACACTTGAAGGATGACGGGAGATTTGGTTTCGGCTGCGGCCTTGATGATGGCCTGCAGTTGCTCCATGTTGTTGAAATTGAATGCGGGGATAGCATATCCGCCATTGATGGCCTTCTTGAACATTTCGCGAGTGTTCACCAGGCCTAACTCTTTAAAACTTACCATTTTTGAAACGTTTTTATTAATGAATTTCAATTATTCCAACTGCAAAGATAAAGAAATTAATTCAAAATAATATATGATTGCTGAAGATTTTTTGTCATCTCATATGCCCAT
This sequence comes from uncultured Bacteroidales bacterium, assembly GCA_902782545.1. Classification (GTDB taxonomy): domain Bacteria; phylum Bacteroidota; class Bacteroidia; order Bacteroidales; family Muribaculaceae; genus Sodaliphilus. Next base: position 8,243 of record CACZNP010000118.1, on the reverse strand, counting down.
GAGGTCGCGATAGATGTCGAGCGCTGTTTTCATGTCGCTGTCGTCGATGGTCATGCCTACGCGTGGCTGTCCTGCCTGCGACAGCAGTGTGCAGTCGATTTCGCCTTGACGGCTTTTCTTGTCGTGGTGCATGAAGTTGAGCAGCATGTCGTAGTCATCGCAGGTGATGTGGTAGGCCCCATAATTGTCTCTGACAAACCGTGCCAGCCGTTGCAATGCCGTGCTGTCCCACTTGAGCAGCATGTGTGAGAGAACCCCCTCGGCGACCAGTCCCCAAGCCACGGCAAATCCGTGTGCGATGGTCTTGCCGTGTGCCATGGCATGGCTCTCGAAGGCGTGCCCCACAGTGTGGCCCAGGTTGAGCGCGCGCCGCAGTCCATGCTCGTGCGGGTCCTCATTGACGATTCGTTGCTTGACCGTCACCGATGCCTGCAGTCGGGAAAGTAGTGCTTCCAAATCCAAGTTTTTGAAGTCGATTTCCAGCAGGCTGTTGAATTCCCTTTCATCGCTGAGCAGTGCATGCTTGACCATCTCGGCAAATCCCGACTTGAATTCCTCGGGCGGCAGTGTGTCCAGGAATCGCGTGGAAATGATCACGTGCGAGGCCTCGGCAAAAGCCCCGATTTCGTTTTTCAGCCCCCCGTAGTTGATTCCCGTTTTCCCGCCCACCGCCGCGTCGACGGCACAGAGTAGGGTGGTGGGTACATTCACAAAACGGATGCCCCGCTTGAAAGTGGCGGCGGCAAATCCTCCCAGGTCGGTAACGACTCCACCCCCCAAGTTGATGAGCACCGACTGCCGTGTTGCTCCCCCCTGCTGTAGTGCCTGCCACACTTGTTGCAGCGAATCGAGCCCTTTGTGTGAGTCGCCCGCTGCAATGGTGATGGGTGTTGCGTCGATGTTCAGTTGTGGTAGCACCAGTCGTTGTGTGTTCTCATCGGTGAGCACAAACACGCGGTTGGGCTTTCCCTCGGCGACAGCCATCGCCAAGGCGTGTTCCACTTGGTTGGTGAAAATGATTTGCTGTGACATGATAGGCCGTCGAAAAAAAGTGTCAAGAGAGCATGTTCACTCAGTGCGCATCGCCTCGAACAATTGTGGCAACGCCTCGAGCAGCGCTTGCATGCTGGGGTAGGTGATGTCGGCTCCAGTCTTGTAGAGTTCTTTCTCAGGGATGGGTCCTGTGGTCACTCCTATGGTGAAGCATCCGGCCGCATGCCCAGCCTGCACCCCCAGCGGCGCATTTTCCAGCACAATGCACTGTCCCGGTTTTCCGCCGGCGAGAGCAACTCCCTTGAGGTAGGGTTCGGGATTGGGCTTTCCTCTCTTCACATCGTGTCCGGTGACTTTGGCATCGAAAATGCCGGGGTAATCATTGTCAATGCGTTCCAGGATGGTTGCTTGCTGCGACCCGGTCACCAGCACGCACTTTATTCCTTGTTCCTTGAGCCAAGATAGCACTGTCAGCGTTCCCGGCATGAGCGGCATGTCGCCCAGTTCGTGGAAATAGCGCGTTTTCACTCCGTAGAGAGCGAGTGCTTCATCGTCGGTTATGTTTTTCCCCGCTCCTTGTTTGAACTTCATCTTGATGATTTCGGTTCCGGTCATTCCCTCATAGAGGTAGAACTCATCGCGTGTGCATCGGATGCCGTTTTTCTTCATCAGTTTCACCCATGCCCGGGTGTGATTTTTCATGGAGTCGTAAAGCACCCCGTCGCAGTCGACAAGTGCTGCATTGATGTTGATACTGGTATTGCCTGTGTATTTCAGATAGTTGGCAATTGCTTGTTTTTCAGTCATGTTGAATATTTTTATTTGAAAAAAACTACTAAATGGTGAGTCATCGCACGGTGATGTGGAAGCACCCCTGTCGGCGCTCGTAGATGGCATAGCATCGTCCTTGACGTCGGAAATCGTAAACCACTTCGGCCAGGATGTTTTTCAGGTCCTCGAGCGAAACGACGAAAGTGGAGTCTCGAGCGTCGAAGCGTGTCCAACTGATGTCGAAAGTGGTCCCGTAGCGGTGGCAAGACTGTTCGGTTGCCGCCCTGTTGCGTCGCATGAGTCGCTTGACCGAGAAGTCGGTTCGGGTAAGGCTGGTGACACGAATCCGTTGTTCCCGTCCACCCCTTGCCCTGACCGTGTCGCTGAAAGTTCTTCCGATGTCGTGGAGCAATTCCAGAGCCTTGGGGATCAGGTAAGGCATGGACATGCGCAGAGAATCGATGATGAAGTCGTCGCAAGTGGAAACCCTCACGATGGGCCGGTTGATGGTCCAGGCCGTGCTCAGGTCCTCGATGGGCCTGAATCCGTTGGCTTCGGCAGCAATGAGTTGCAGGGCGTTGCTGTCGTTGAATATTTCTCGTAGCCGTCCGGGCACCACCCTTGTGGGGATGTGTACGACCCCCTCCTCGTCGGCGATGACAGGCACCCCGTGAGCAGGGGTGTGAGTGTTTCCGTAGGAGCGTAGGGCGGGCCTGCTGAGCCAAGCCCGTTCATCGAGTTGGCTGTGTTGCTCGTCGCTGCAGGAGCATGATTGTATGGCCGCAAAGGCCAGCGCTCCGCACGCCAGAAGAAAAAGGCCGCGGCGCATCAGCGCCCAACGGTTTGGAGGTACAAAATGCGTTCATGCTCATTCATCCCCAGCAGTTGGTGCAAGGGCTCGTTGTCGAGCATGGCGCGAACGACGGTCTTGAGTCCAGCCTGTGCGCAGAAGAGGTAGATGTTTTGCGAAGCCGCCCCTGTTGTGTAGGCTTGGAACTCGGGCCGTGGTTGTTTCTCGGTGTCAACGGCGAGAACGATATTGATGGGTGCCGTTTGTGCAAATTCCTGTCTTCCGGCCAGTTGTCTGAAGTCCCCTTCCTTGATGGTGGTGAGAGTGTTTTGTGCGGGGTCATAGCGTGCCACCATTTTGTCGGTCATGACATAGACGATGAGTTCCTGCCGGTTCATGGCGGTGGCCACGGTGCGTTTGTCGTCATGAGTGATTCCCCAGGCCGCCCAGAGCATATTGCTCAGTTCTTGCTTGGTGATGGTCTTAGTCGGTTCAATGTCTCGACTGGTTTTTCTTGCCGCCATGGCTTCCATGAGTGGCATTCCTCCGGTGGTTTGAGGCTTGGGCAGCACTTCGGCTTGAGCCACACAGCCCGTGGCAAGGATGCATGCTGCCATCATAAGATTGAAGATTTTCATTGTTAAATAAAAATGGTGTAAAATCTCCACAAATGTACAAATAAAAATGATATCACGCAATTTTTGTTTTTGACAAGTCGATGACCGTTTCATCACCTTCAACGGCTTTGACAGTGTCAACAGTTTCGACACCTTTGTGCCCTCAGATTTCGTATTTTGCTGTCGGACAGGAGGATGAAAGTGCTGCGATGCTGCTTGGCATTGGTCTCCGCATTCTGTCATTGGGGAGGGCGGACAAGTGTTTTTTGAGAAAAATACAAACTCCAACTTTCAATTAGTTGGGGATTTTTATATCTTTGCATTTTGTAAACCGGTAGAAATAAAAAAGACGCAAATCGTAATTGGAAGTCAACAAAAAATACAGCATACTGTTTGTGTGCCTGGGCAACATCTGCCGATCGCCGGCAGCGCAAGCCGTGTTCCAACACATGGTGGATGAGCGTGGCCTGACAGCATGCTATGAGGTGGACTCGGCCGGCACCTACGGCGGTCATTCCGGGGACTTGCCGGACCGACGAATGCGCGTGCATGCACGCCGCCGCGGCTATGAGTTGACCCATCGTGCGCGTCGCATAACCCGTGATGATTTTGAGAGGTTTGACCTTGTTGTGGGCATGGACAACGGCAACGTGGCCGACTTGGAGCGCCTCGCCGCCACGGTGGAGGAGGCCCGCAAGATAGTGATGATGGGCGACTACATCCGCCAGATGCGGCACTACGATTATGTGCCTGACCCCTACTACGAGGGCAGCGAAGGCTTTGAACTGGTCCTGGACCTGTTGGAAGATGCCTGCGAGAACCTGCTTGACCAGCAAGAACGAAAACGAATAAACAACAAATAAATGCTATGAACCGAATCAACAAGATGCTATTGACGCTGGTGGCTGTGGTCGCTGCCACGTCGATGACCGCCCAATCGCCCATCGAGGTGCGGTGGGTATTTGGCCAGAACAATGAAGAAGCGTACACATACAATTCCCGCTTCATCATCAAGAACGTGAGTGACTATCAGTTGGGCCCGAACTGGCAATTCTATTTCAACCAGTTCTCCCGTCGGGTGACACTACCCGCCGATTGCCCTGTGGACATCAAAGAAGTGTCGACGACCTACTACCAGGTGACCCCTAACGCCCGGTATGCCCCGCTGGCCGCTGGTGACTCGCTCGTGATAGACTTGTCGATGCGTGGTTCTCTGGTCAACGTTTGCTACCGTCCCCAGGGTGGTCATGTGGTGCTTGACGGCGACATCCGTCACCCACTGGCAGTGCCCATCGTGTGCGATGAAATAGATCCTCGCACGATGGGAAGCCTCAAAGTCTATCCCGATGGCCCTTACATGTATGCCTACAATGAGCGTGTGAACAACGTGGGCGATGCTTACACCGGGAATGACTATGACATCTTCCCGTTGCCCAAGGAAATAGCCGTGAGCAATGGCTACACCCCGGTGGGCAACCTGGTGACCATTAAGGGCGCAGGGTTGCTGTCGGGCAAGGGCGAGAAACTCGCCAAGCGCTATTTGTTGCGTGAGTTGGCCAACCGTGGCATTTATCCGGCCTCGGGCCAAAAGACGGTGATACGCCTCAAGAAAGACAAAAAAGCAGGGAGCAACCCCGAAGCCTATACGCTCGATGTGGCCGATGGCTCCATCACGATAGTCGGAGCCGCCGATGAAGGCCTTCTCAATGGTGTGAAGACACTGATTGCCGCTTTGGACCACAGCAAGGGTTATCGGTTGCAGAACGCCCATATCGCCGACGCTCCCGACCTGCGCTATCGCGGTTATATGCTCGACATAGCGCGCAATTTCATCGGTTTTTCCGACTTGAAACGTTTTGTGGACATCCTTTCCTATTACAAAATCAACACATGGCAATTCCATTTCACCGATGACGAGGCATGGCGCCTGGAGATACCCGGCCTGCCCGAATTGACCGATGTCGCCAGCCGCCGTGGTTGCACACTTGATGAGAAAGGCTACTTGGCCCAAATTTTTGATGGAAACGGCAATCCCAATGACCTTCGCCAGAGTGCCAACGGCTTTTTGACCCGTTCGCAGTTCATCGATTTGCTCAAGTATGCCCACGAGCGCGGAGTGAAAATCATACCCGAGGTGGAGACCCCCGGCCACGCCCGTGCCGCCATCATAGCGATGAAAAACCGTTATGACCGTCTTGTGGGCACCAGCAAGGAACAGGCAGAGCAGTACAAGTTGTGGGACGAGAACTCCACATCGGAATACACCTCGGCGCAGTCCTATCACGACAATGTGCTCAATGTGGCCCATGAAGGAGTGTACCGCTTTATCGACAAGGTTGTGAGCGAGTTGCAACTGATGTACAAGGACGCCGGGCTGAAACTGGATATCATGCATCTGGGAGGTGACGAGGTGGCCCATGGAGCATGGGACAAAGCGCCCGATGTCCAGTCGCTGATGCAGAAACAGGGCTTGAAAACCGCTCATGAGGTGAACGAATACTACGTTCGCCGGTTGACCGACATGTTTTATCCGCGCGGCATCCGCATCGAGGGCTGGCAAGAGGTGGCGCTTGACCACCCACAGTCGTTCAACGATGTTGTTGTCCCCCGCGTTGCCGGCGTGAACGCGTGGAGCACGGTGGGCAGCCGTGATGTGGTGCCTTACCAGTTGGCCAATGATGGGTATCCTGTGATTTTGTCGAACGTGACCAACTTCTACATGGATATGGGTTACAGTTGGCACCAGTATGAGCGCGGATTGCACTGGGGCGGCAAAGTCGATGAGTTGGACGCTTGGAGCGCCTTGCCGTGGAACATCTATGCCAGCGCCCGCACCACCTGGGACGGCGACAGCATAGACGTGACCAAAGCCCATGAGGGCAAAGTCCGCCTTGAGAAGCCCCAAAACATATTGGGAGTTCAGGCGCAGTTGTGGGGCGAGACCATTCGCGACTTTGAGCAAGTGCTTGAATACACCCTGCCCAAAGTGCTGGGCCTTGCCGAACGCGGATGGAACGCGTCGCCCGAGTGGGCCAAGAACCTGAGCGATGTTGCCGCCTACGAGACTGCCCGCCACCAGTTCAGCCTCAAGATAGGAACCCGTGAGTTGCCCTTGCTTCGCAAGAAAGGGTACAACTTCCACATCGGCCAGCCCGGATTGAAAATCGTGGATGGCCAGTTGCTCGCCAACAGCCAGTATCCCGGTGTGACGGTGCGTTACACCCTTGACGGTAGTGAACCCACAGTGATGTCGCCCATTTGGACCTCGCCTGTGACGCTGGGCAAGAATCTGCCCCCGGTCATCAAGGCCCGTTCCTACTATTTGGGTAAAGAGAGCGTGACCACTTACTTGTTCACCGCCCCTTGATGTGTCAATCCCCGGCCTGAGTGCTGAAACCGGGCCGGAAAGCAGATTAGAGTCAATACAAAGCGAACAAATACCCCAATTGTCGGATGAAACGATACCTTGTTGTTTTATTGTTGCTGGCCGTGCTGTTGCCAGCCAGTGCAAAACGCTGGCTGGGAGGCGACATCTCGATGCTCACCGCCAACGAGCGCGCCGGTGTGGAGTACCGCGACCTGTCGGGCCGTCCTGTTGACGCCCTTGACTATTTCAAGCGCATGGACTGGAACATGATGCGTGTGCGCCTGTTCGTTGAGCCCCGTCATGCCCCTGGCGCACACCATGACCAAGGCGTGTGTCAGGACTTGCCCTATGTGATTGACCTGTGCCAGCGCATCAAGCGTGCCGGTTTCAAGATCATGCTTGATTTCCACTACAGTGACACCTGGGCCGACCCCGCCAAGCAATTCATGCCCCACCGGTGGCTGGAAACCCCTTCGTCGTGCTTGCCCGACTCGGTGTATGCCTACACGCGCGATTGTCTCACGGCCATGGTGCGTGCCGGTGTTGCCCCCGACATGATCCAGGTGGGCAACGAAATCACCTACGGGATGATGTGGCCGGTGGGCCGTGTGGACCCCTTGCGGGATGATAATTGGGATGTGTTTGCCTCGCTGCTCAAAGGCGGTGTGCGAGCCTGCCGGGAAGTGTGCCCGCGTGCAAAAATCATTATCCATACCGAAAAAGCCGGTGTGTGGGAAATGACCGAGGGCTATTACAAGCGGCTGGCAGCGTGTGGAGTGGATTACGACATCATCGGGCTGAGTTATTATCCCATGTGGCACAACACCATTGCCTATTTGGGCACGACCCTGGACCATCTGGCCCAACAGTTTCCCCACAAACCCGTGATGATTGTGGAAACCGCGTACTACTACCTTCATGACGGGGTGAACCGTGGCGAGGAAGACTTCAGTCAATGCCTGCCAGGAACCATTGAAGGCCAGCGCGAGTTCACGGCACAACTCGTTGCCGAGTTGCGCCGCCACAAGAATGTGACGGGGTTGTTTTGGTGGTTTCCCGAGGAAAACAGTTACGGCACCCCCTTCCGTGGTCATGGGCTGAACCGTGGGTTGTTCAACAACTCCACGGGTTGTGCCTTGCCCGCCATGAGCGAATTTTCAAGGTTCCGCTGACCGTGGCACGTCAATCGGTGTGCGCGGGCAGCAGGCCGGCAATCTCGGCCCGGTCGTAGTCGCCGAACCACTCCCGCAGTTTCTCTTCGGCTTGTCGCTCAATGTCGGGAGTGATGTGTGTGCTCACCGAATAGATGACCCATGCCAGCACAGCAAAGTCGTCGCTGAATCCGAGTCCCAAGATGGCGTCGGGCAGCATGTCGGTGGGCAGGATGAAGTATCCCAACGCCCCGTAGATTTTCATCTTCTCCTTGCGTGAGATGCTTGGGTCGCGCGCCATGTAATAGAGCAGGAGCGCGACATAGACCGCCTTGATACCAGCCTTGCGCGACACCTTTTTGATCTTGTTCCACAGTTCCGACTCATCGAAGAATCTGCGATAAGCGTCGAAGTCAACGATTCTTTTTTCCATGGGTAACAAACATTAGTCAAGTTGTTGGTTTCCTTGCAAATCTTGTGCCAAAACGATACAAGGGTGACATCCAGGGAAAATTGCGCCGCGCATGGAGCAATGTCAGATCCATCCCAAAGAG
>CACZNP010000117.1 GCA_902782545.1 uncultured Bacteroidales bacterium | reverse complement strand
TCACAAACAATCAACTGGCGTCGCTTAACTGCGTCGCCAGTTTTTTTGTTGCTTTCGCACTTTTTATTGGTAACGTTGGCTTCGCCGGAGTTACTTTCGCTCGGCATAAAAAATGAAAAACTTGGTTTCTCATTTTGTTCTGCGCTCGCTTTTGGTAACGTTGGCTTCGCCGAAGTTACTTTCGCTCGGCATAAAAAATGAAAAACTTGGTTTCTCATTTTGTTCTGCGCTCGCTTATTCGTAACTTTGCAAGTTATGAGGAAACTTGTGGCCATATTGGTTTTGTTGGTGTGCTGCCTCGCAGCATCGGGCCGGGAAGTGGCTGTGATGGTGCGCGCCGATGACGCGTCGTTGCTTACTGCGGCCGGTGTGCGCGTGACGGCCCAAGTGGGTGACGTGCTCACAGCCGTGTTGCCCGAAGAGTTGTTGCCGCGGTTGTGTCGCCTGCCAAGTGTACATCGAGTGAACCGTGCCCACCTACTCACGTTGTGCAACGACAGCGTGCGGTCGCAGTCGCGCGTTGCCTCGCTGCACGATGGCGAGTTGCCCTGCCGTGGCCGTGGCGTGATCGTTGGGATGGTGGATGTGGGCGTGGATTTCAATCATATCAACCTTTGCGATGAGAATGGTCGCTCCCGCGTGCGTGCAGCCTATTTGCCTTGCGATGAAACCGGCCCTTCGCCAGTGGTTGATGGCATGGAATTGCCAGGTAGTTGTTATGAAACTCCCGAGCAGATTGCCTCATTGACAACCGATGTTGAGGGAATGTCGCACGGTACTCACACCACCGGCACAGCCGCCGGCAGTTACACTGCGAATCACTGGCACGGTATGGCACCCGAGGCCGACCTGGTGATCTGTGCCATGCCTGGCAACCAATTGACCGATGTGAACATTGCCAATGGGTTGCGCTACATCATGGACTATGCCCAACGCCACAATCAGCCGTGCGTGATCAATATGAGTTTGAGCGACAACGTGGGCCCTCACGATGGTACGTCGAACATGTGCCAAGCAATGGAGAGCCTTGTGGGTCCCGGACGCATCATTGTGGTCTCAGCAGGGAATGACGGCAACAAGCCCACCCATGTGAGTCGCCATCTGGCTTCGCGCACCGACAGCCTGCGCGTCCTGCTGCAAGAGAATTCAACCTCGTTGACACGTTACGGCAACATGAGTGTGTGGAACACCGATGCCTCGCATGGTAGCCACAGCATGCGTGTTGTGGTGGTGGACCGACAGAGTGGCGCCGTGCTTTACCGTGGCGATTGCATCGAACATTTGCCTGCCGACAGTGTGTACACCCTTACCAGCGATGATGACCCAGAGTGGGCAAAGTATTTCACGGGTACAGTGTGGATGGCCACCGAAGTGGGCGAGAACGGAAAATATCATTCCTATAGCGAGTTTGATGTGGAAGCCACCGCCAGCCGCTATCTGTTTGGCTTGGTGTATGGCGGTGAAGCAGGTACGATGCTTGAAGGCTGGTGCTATCCGAGACTTCAGATTGCCTCATCGGGCTTGGCCGAATATGCTGACGGTGACAGCGATTGCAGCATCAGCGACCTGGCGACGACAGACGCTGTGATCTCGGTGGGAGCCTATTGTTCCCGCGACCGTTTCCGGCGCAAGGACGGCAAATGGGAAACATACAAAGACAGTCCCCTGGGCGACATAGCCCCCTTTTCGTCGTATGGTCCCGACCTGAACGGAGTGATGCGCCCCGATGTGACAGCCCCCGGCTTGATGGTCATCTCGTCGGCGAGCCGTTACGACAGTTACCTGATGGGAAGTCTCCAGCATCGTCCGCCAGCCGTGGAGTGGGGGGGTGTGACCTATCCCTATGCCATGAATTACGGCACCTCGATGTCGGCCCCTGCAGTGACGGGTGCCGTGGCATTGTGGCTTGAGGCCAATCCGCGTCTCACACCTGCCGAGGTGCGCAAAACTCTGATGCTGAGCAGTTATTGGGACCATTGGGTGGTCGAAGGCGACCGTCGCCGTTGGGGTAGTGGCAAACTTGATGCTCTGGCTGGCTGGCGCCAAGTGCGTGCCACGGGAGTGACACCCCCTTCGGCCGATGCCACTGTGGTCAGTGTGACCTACTGCGATTTGACTGGTCGCATGAGTGCGACCCCGATGAGAGGCATGAACCTGGTGTTGATCCGCTACAGCGATGGCACGTTGATAGTCAATCGCCAAATTAATAATGAATGATTAAAAGTAGATTTTAGAATATGTTGGAATATATCAAAGGAACCCTGTCGGAACTGAATCCCGCCTATGCCATTGTGGACAATCATGGAATGGGCTACTTGTTGAATATCTCGCTGTCGACCTATGACCCGTTGTCGCGTCTGAAGGCCGATGATGTGGCGTGTGTGTACGTTTATGAGGCTATCCGGGAGGACGCCCATGTGTTGTACGGTTTTTTCACCAAACGCGAGCGCGAATTGTTCCTGTTGCTCATCAGTGTGAGCGGTGTGGGTCCCAACACTGCGCGCATGATTTTATCCTCGATGCGGCCCTCCGAATTGGAGCAAAGCATCTCGTGCGGAGATGTTGCGATGCTCAAAGCCGTGAAAGGAGTGGGTGCAAAAACCGCTCAGCGCATAATTGTTGACCTGAAAGATAAAATAAAACTGGCAGGTGATACGTTTATACAAGAAAAGGGTTCACCCTCATCACCACAAGTGTTTGACGAAGCATTGTCAGCCCTGGTGATGCTGGGTTTCACCCAACAAGCGTCGCAAAAGGCGTTGAAGCGTCTGTTTGCGTCACATCATTCCCTCACCGTTGAGGAAGCCATCAAGCAGGCCTTGAAGATGATGTGATGCATCGATGCGTATAAAGGTTTTAGAAACAGGTAAATGCTGAAAAGGTCAAAAATACTGATTCTCATCATCTTGGGTGGCATACTGGGCTATACAGTCGGTCATGGTACCGCTTTGGGTCAATATGTGACATCCAAACTGACACCTCCCCCTCCCGTACCCGACCGCACGTCGCCAACCCCACCTGCGCGCAACGTGAATGCCGCCGACTCGTTCGACTTGCAGTATCGTGTGCGTCCCACCATCCCCAGTGGATATGAAGACATAGACGGTCAGGCCGAGTATGCTGCCGACCTGCGCATGCCCTCAAACATCACAACCGAGGCCGAATATGACTATGAGACCGGTTGCTATGTGATACACACCCGTTTGGGCGACAACGATATTGTGACCCCCTTCGTGTTGTCGGCCAACGAGTACAACAACATGGTGCTGCGTCAGTCGATGATGGAATACTACAGGCAAAAGAATGCTGAGAGCCTTGAAGAAAAGGAGAAGAATCCTTTCAACTTCCTGGATATGCAGTTTGGGTTAGGCCCGTTGGAGTCGGTGTTTGGACCTGGCGGTGTTCAATTGAAGACCAGCGGTTCGGTGACCATCAATATGGGAGTCAAGAGTAACAAGACCGACAACCCGGCATTGAGTGTTGCAGCACGTCGCAAGACCTACTTTGATTTTGACCAAAAGATCCAGGCCACCATTCAGGCATCGGTGGGCGACAAGATGAAGTTCAACATGACCTACAACACCGATGCCACCTTCGAGTTTGACAACAAGAACCTGAAACTGGCCTACGATGGCAAGGAAGACGAAATTATCAAGAACATAGAGGCCGGTAATGTGAGCATGACCACTGGCTCGTCGCTCATCCGAGGCAGTGCGGCGTTGTTCGGTGTGAAGTCCAAATTGCAGTTTGGCAAACTCACTGCCACAGCCCTTGTGTCGCAACAAAACAGTGAATCGCAGACGGTAAATACCAAAGGCGGCGCCCAGACGACCCCCTTCTATATCACTGCGGACAAATATGACCAGAACCGCAACTTCTTCCTCTCGCATTTCTTCCGCGATAACTACGACACGTGGTGCAGCAAGTTGCCGCTGGTGTCGTCGGGAATTGAAATCACGCGCATCGAGGTGTGGATTACCAACAAGCGCGGTAACTTCAGCGAGGCCCGCAACATCATGGCCTATATGGATGTGGGTGAGAACCGTCGGCTTGCAAACGACCACTGGACAGTCGACCCCACAGCCACGAACCCATCGAACACTTCGAACAACATGCTGTCGGTGATAAAAGAGCAATATCCCCAAGCGCGTTATATCAGCGAAGTGGCTTTGGCCTTGGCCCCCCTCGAGATCTACGGCTTTGAAGGCGGCAAAGACTATGAGAAAATTGAGAGCGCACGATTGTTGTCGTCGTCGGAGTACACGTTGAATTCATCGTTGGGCTATATCCAATTGAAGACCGCGCTGAATGCCGATGATGTGCTTGCCGTGGCTTATGAGTATAAGTACCGGGGTCGCACCTATCAGGTGGGCGAGTTCTCGGGTGACATCACCGCCACCGACCAGTCGTTGTATGTGAAAATGCTTAAAGGAACGACCACCAGCCCTACCTTGCCCATGTGGGACCTGATGATGAAGAACATCTACTCGCTGGGAGCGTACCAAATTCAGAAACAGCATTTCAAACTCAACATCAAGTATCTGAGCGATACCACCGGTACCGAACTCACCCACATACCGGCTGGCATCATCGACGGCAAGCCGCTGTTGCAGGTGATGAATCTTGACCGTTTGGATGCCAATAACGAGCCCAACATTGATGGCCGCTTCGACTACATTGAGGGCTACACGGTGAACTCATCGTCGGGGAAAGTGATTTTCCCAGTTGTAGAACCTTTTGGTGAGCATCTGTATCAAGCCATGGGCGGAGGTGCCGAGGCATTGCGCTATGTCTATCAAGAACTCTATGACTCTACACTTACCGTAGCCCGTCAGTACCAAGACAAGAACAAATTTGTGCTTCAAGGCGAGTATCAATCGTCATCGGGCAACAGCATCAAACTCAATGCGATGAATGTTCCTCGCGGTTCGGTGGTTGTGACGGCCGGCGGAGTGACACTAACCGAGAACAGTGACTACACGGTTGACTACAACATGGGAACCGTGACCATCACCAACCAAAGCATCATCGACGCAGGCACCCCTGTGAGTGTGACGTTAGAGAACCAGTCGGCTTTTGCGATGCAGCGCAAAACCCTTCTTGGCCTTGATTTGGACTATGCCTTCAACAAGAACTTCCACGTAGGTGGAACCTTGATGCACTACGGCGAGAAAGCACTCACAGAGAAAGTGTCGATTGGCGATGAGTTGGTGAAGAACACAATTTGGGGCGTGAACGTGTCGTACAACACCAAGTTCATGTGGCTGACGAACCTTTTGAACAAAATCCCGACTGTGAACGCCACGGCTCCGTCGACGCTCACCTTCAAGGGCGAGTTTGCCCAATTGATACCGCATAACTCACGCACAGGCTCCAATGCCGGCAGTTCCTATATTGACGATTTCGAGACCACCCAGTCGGGCATTGACTTGCGTTCGCCCTATTCCTGGTTCTTGGCATCGACCCCATACGATGGAAGCAGCAAACCGTTGTTCCCGGAGGCCGGTTTGGCCAACAACCTGGACTACGGAAAGAACCGTGCATTGCTGTCGTGGTACTACATTGACCGTCTGTTCACCCAGCGCAATTCATCGTATGCCCCAGGCTATATCAAGAATGACCTTGACCAATTGTCGAACCCCTACGTTCGCGAGGTGCTTTACAGTGAGGTTTTCCCCGGGCGCGAGTTGAACTATGGAGAAGCATCGAACATTCAGACATTGAACCTGTCGTTCTACCCCAAAGAGCGTGGCCCATACAACCTGGACTCGGACAATATCGATGATCAGGGCAACCTGCTCAATCCCGAGCGTCGGTGGGGTGGTATCATGCGTAAGTTGGACAATACCAATTTTGAGCAGTCCAACATTGAATATATCCAATTCTGGATGCTGGATCCGTTCTTGGACGAAACCAATCCCAACCGCGACGGTGGTTACCTGTACTTCAACTTGGGAGAGGTAAGCGAGGACATTCTCAAGGATGGATTGAAGGGATATGAGAACGGACTTCCCACGGATGGCGATACCACCTTTGTTCGCAACACCATTTGGGGCAAGGTGTCGACGCAAACATCGATGACCTACGCATTTGACAATGCTGCTGGTTCGCGAGTGCTCCAGGATGTGGGCTTGAACGGAATCGGTACCGAGGAAGAAAAGTCTCATTCCACCTACAAAGCCTATGTGGATGCACTGCGCGGCAAGTTGTCGCCGAGCGCCATAGCAACGATGGAGGACGACCAGTTCTCTCCGCTGAATGACCCAGCCGGCGACAATTATCACTTCTACCGCGGTTACGACTACGATGAGCAGCGCAAGACCATCCTTGAGCGTTATAAGCACTACAACGGAACCGAAGGCAACTCGTTATCGCAGGAAGATGCCCGTGACGGATTGTACCAGAGTTCCCGCTCGGTGCCAGACGTTGAAGATATCAATCAGGACAACACACTCAATGAGTACGAGCGTTACTTCCAGTATCGTGTCGCCATACATCCCGACTCGCTTGTGGTGGGTTCCAATTTCATCACCGACAAGCAAGTGGCTCATGTGACCACCCGCAACGGCCAGAAACAGACCGCTACATGGTATCAGTTTACGATTCCCTTGCGTCAGTTTGAGAGGCGTGTGGGTTCAATCAATGATTTCTCCACCATCCGTTTCATGCGCATGTTCATGACAGGTTTCAAGGAGACCACCCACTTGCGTTTTGCTTCGTTGGAACTGGTGCGCGGTGAGTGGCGCAACTACGACTACAACCTGAACCTGCGCGGTGACAGCCCCAGTGATGGTTCCATCTCGATCAACACGGTGAACATTGAGGAGAATGCCTCGCGTGAGCCGGTGAACTATGTGTTGCCCCCTGGTGTGACCCGCATCATTGACTCGGGCCAGTCGCAAATCACGCAACTCAATGAGCAGTCCATGCAGATGAAGGTTCAGGATTTGAAAGCCGGTGACGCCCGTGGCATCTACCGTAACACCAGTTTGGACCTGCGCATTTACAAGCGTTTGCAGATGTTTGTCCACAACGAGGCACTGATTGACGACCACACGAATTTGTCGAAAGGCGATGTGTCGGTGTTTATCCGCATGGGCTCGGATGTGAAGAACAACTACTATGAGTACGAGATACCCCTGTCGGTGACTCCGGCCGGACACTACAATACCAACAGCACCGCCGATCGTCTGCGCGTGTGGCCCGAAGAGAACATGCTCGATTTGGACCTGGATGTTCTCACTGCAGTGAAAAAGGCGCGTAACGCCGACAAGATGGCTGGGGTGGAAGGCGTTGCCTATACCCAGCGTTATCAAGGCGAGGATCCCAACAAACCCAACAACCGCGTGTACGTGGTGGGCAACCCGTCGTTGAGCGATGTGCGTGTGATTTTGATTGGTGTGCGCAACAACTCCAGTTCCACCAAGGACTGTGTGGTGTGGGTGGATGAGTTGCGTGTGACCGACTTTGACAACAAGGGAGGATGGGCCGCCAAGGCCAACATGAACTTGGCCATGAGCGACATTGTGACTTTGAATGTGGGATTCCATCGCGAGACCAATGGTTTTGGCTCGGTGGATCAGAGTCTGTCGCAACGTCGTCTGGATGACTACAACCAGTACAGTGTTGCTGTCCAGTCCGATTTGGGCCGTTTCATACCCGAAGCCGCGAAACTGAAAGCCCCCATCTACTACTCCTACAGCAACGAGAAGACCACTCCCAAGTACAATCCTTTGGATCAGGATATCCTGCTCAAGGATGCTCTCGATGCCTGCAATACCAAAGAGCAACGTGACAGCATCAGCGAATATGCCATCACTCACCGCACGGTGAAGAGTTTCAGTATATCGGGTCTTAAATTCGATGTGAAGAGCAAGAATCCCATGCCGTGGGATCCTGCCAACTTCACCTTCAGTTATTCGTTCAACAAGACACATTTGAGCGACCCCGAAAACGTGTACGAGAACACCAATGACTATCGCGGCAGTTTCCAATACAACTGGACTCCTTATGCCAAGCCGTTCAAGCCATTCGACAAGATGATTGACAGCAAAAAGAAGAACCTGAAGTTCTTCAAGGAGTGGGAATTGAGATGGTTGCCAGCAAACATAGCCTTCAGCACGAACATCTCGCGCTACTACTATGAGCAGCAGACCCGCAATGAGACCGGCATAGATGTGGAGTTGCCCGTGGCAGTGTCGAAAAACTTCCTGTGGGACCGCCAGTTTGCCATTTCGTGGAATTTCACCAAGTCGCTCAGTGCTTCGTTCCAAAGCAATACGACCGCCCATATCATGGAACCCATGGGTCAGGTGAACAAACGCCTGTTCCCCGACGAGTACCGCGACTGGCGCGACTCGGTGTGGCGTTCCATCAAGGATTTGGGCACACCGTGGGCCTATAACCAGACGTTCACCGCCAGTTACAAGGCGCCGTTTGCCAGTATTCCCATTTTGAGTTTCATCACCGCCTCGGCCACATACAATTCCACTTATCGTTGGGATCGTGGTTCAATGATTGATGATGTGGTGAGCGGCAACACCATTGCCAACCAAGCGGCATTCAACGTCGATGCCCGCTTGAACATGGAGCAACTTTACAACAAGATACCTTATCTCAAGGACGTGAACAAGCGTTTCTCGGGAAGTTCATCCTCGAACTCCAATAACAGCAAAAACAAGAAAGACCGCAAGCCCAAGCCCAAAAAATTCACGCGTTCTTTCAAACTCAGTCCCGACTCGGCTCTCATCATCAAGCACAGCATGAACGTGAAGAACGTGAAGGTGACCGCTACAGTGGGCAAGGACGAGAAGCCGTTCCCCATCAAGTATAAGGTCAAAGATGAAAACAATGTTGAAATCCAGACACGTGGCGACCAAGAGGTGAAATTCGTCATTACCGAGGCAAAAGGCGGAGAACGCAAGAACTTCTGGACCGAGGCTGCCCAGTATTTGACCCGTCTGGGCATGAGTGTGCGCAACGTGAGTGTGCGCTGGCGTGACACCCGTTCGTTGTCGCTCCCGCAATTCATTCCAAACATTGGCGACATCTTCGGCCAAAGCACCCACTACGATGTGATGGCTCCCGGTCTTGACTTTGCATTCGGTTTCACCGATGACAGTTACATTGAGCGCGCCAAGCGTCGCGGTTGGTTGCTGGGCGACGAGACACAGACTTCGCCAGCCGTCTACAGCAAGACGTCGGAATTCAACGTGGAAGTGGTGTTGGAACCCATCCGTGGCTTGAAAATCAACCTTACTGGAAACCGCACCGACAATCGCACGAACCAAATCCAGTTCATGTACGACAACATGAGCACCATCTTTGGTGGCAGTTACACCAAGACCCATGTTGCACTGAAGACGGCGTTGCGCGGTGTCTCGAGTGATAACGGCTATCACAGTGATGCCTTCGACAAGTTCTTGGAGAACATCCCGGTGGTGGCATCCCGGTTGCAGGAACAGTACATTGGCAAACAGTATCCTGAGACAGGCTTCTTTGAGGGATCCATTCATGCCGGTGGCACCTATAGCCCTGAACATGGTACTGTGAACCCCTCCAGCAGCGATGTGCTTATCCCAGCATTTATGGCTGCATACTCGGGCAAGGATGCCAAGAAGGTGACCCTGAATCCGTTCCCATCGCTCAAGGAAATACTGCCCAACTGGCGTGTGACCTACGACGGGTTGACGAAGATTCCTGCTTTGCAAAAGTGGTTCAAGTCGTTCACACTCAATCATGCCTACCAGTGTACCTACAGTGTTGGCTCGTTCAGTTCGTTCAGCGATTGGGTTACGATTGGAAGTGGCCTTGGTTTCACTCAGGATGCCCTCACCGGCAATCCGATACCATCATCGCCTTACAACATTTCTTCGGTGACCATTACCGAGAAGTTTGCTCCTTTGTTTGGTGTGAATGCGACAATGAACAACAACCTGACGTTTAACATCGAGTACCGTGATGCCCGCACGCTGACCCTCAACTCGTCGGCAGGGCAGGTGGTCGAAGCCAACAACAAGTCGTTTGTCATTGGAGCAGGGTATAAGATTGCCAATTTCAATTCGGTGCTTAAACTGAAGACCAAGCAACAGGGTGTAAGCAACGACCTGACGTTGAAGTTCGACTTCCAGTTGGGTAACAATACCGCCTTGATACGCAAAATCCAGGACAAAACGGCACAAGCCACCAGCGGTACCCGTACACTGGCCATCAACTTCACGGCAAACTATGTGATGAGCAAGCGCATCACTGTGGGCGCCTATTTTGACCACCAGGTCAACACTCCGCTCGTGTCGTCGAATGCCTATCCCACCACCAACAGCAACTACGGCATCAGCATCAATATGTCGCTGGCCAAGTAATCAGCAGAGCAAAACCTCTGTGAGTTTCGCTCATGCAGAGAGCGATACCCATTGACGGAATCATCAGATTCCCGCTCCATCGATGTAGTCCTGCAGCATGATGGGCTTTGACTGCCGCATGTGTGAATTGGGGGCAATATCCTTGGTGATCCAAAGGTTACCGCCAATGATGGAGTCATGCCCGATGCGAATCCGACCGAGGATGGTGCTATTGGAGTAGATGGTGACCCGGTCCTCGATGATGGGGTGTCGGGGCAAGTCCAGGGGAATTCCTTCCTCACTGCGACTGAAGTTTCGCGCTCCCAGTGTCACGCCTTGATAAATCATGACGTGCTCTCCGATGATAGTAGTGGCCCCAATGACAATGCCCGTGCCATGGTCAATTCCGAAAGAGGCTCCAATTTGTGCCGCTGGATGGATGTCGATACCCGTCAGTGAGTGCGCCCGCTCGGTGATCATACGTGGCAGTAGCGGCACCCCAAATCGATGCAGGGCATGTGCAACCCTGTAGTGAAGCATGACAGTGATGGCAGGATAGCAACTGATGATTTCGGTCCGTGAGGTGACAGCCGGGTCGTTGGTGGCAACGGCCTCGACATCGCTATAGAGCAAATTTTGGATGCTCGGGAATTCATCTATCAACTGTACGGTTAAATCTTTTGCTTGCGAATTCCCCATTGTACCGTTGCCCACAGCCTCAATCTGAGCCTGCATCAATTGGCCGATTTGCACAATCAGTTGTTGGCAGTAGGCTTCATCGTACGATGTGCCAACGGGCGCATAGACCGAAGGGAATATCAGTTGGGCTATGCACTGCATGAGAGTGTCAATGCCTTCTTTGGACGGAAGCAAGGATGTTGACTGGCTGAGTTCGGGAGTCAGGTTCTGGCGGTTGGCAATTAACTGCCGAGCCAAGTTGAGATTGCTGGCGATCATTTTGATAAAAAATATGTGATTAGTCAAACAAACCTGTAGAGAGGTAGCGCTCACCCGTATCGGGGAGCAGAGCCACAATAGTCTTCCCTGCATTCTCAGGTATGGAGGCCAGTTTGAGGGCTGCCGCATAGGCGGCTCCAGACGAGATACCCACCAAAAGCCCTTCCTGGCGAGCCAATTGCTTGGCAGCAGCCATAGCCTCCGCGTCGGTGATGGCGAGAATTTTGTCGATGACCTGTGCGTCGTAGGTTTGAGGCACAAATCCCGCTCCGATACCTTGAATCTTGTGCTTACCTGGCGCTCCCCCAGAGAGCACCGGCGAAGCCTGGGGTTCCACCGCCACGACTTGGACTTGCGGGTTATGGTGCTTCAGCGCCCTCCCGGTGCCACTGATTGTTCCACCGGTGCCCACTCCGGCGACAAAAATATCGACATTTCCATCGGTGTCATTCCATATCTCCTCGCCAGTGGTGCGCTCATGGATAGCGGGATTGGCAGGATTGACAAACTGTCCCAGAATGACAGCACCCTCAATGGCTTGCCGGAGTTCCTCGGCGCGGGCAATGGCACCTTTCATGCCGAGTGCGCCCGGTGTCAGGTCGAGTTCCGCGCCGTAGGCACGCAGTAAATTGCGTCGCTCAAGGCTCATGGTCTCAGGCATGGTAAGAACCACGCGGTAGCCCCTGCTGACTCCCACCCAAGCCAGCCCAACGCCCGTATTGCCGCTGGTGGGCTCAATGATGGTGGCCCCCGGTTTGAGGATGCCTTGTTGCTCGGCCTGTTCGCTCATGGCTAAAGCAATGCGGTCTTTCACACTGCCCCCTGGGTTGCGGTATTCCATTTTAACGATGATTTTGGCCATCTGCCCCTCTTTCGTGGTGGTTTCCAACAACGGGGTTCGTCCTATCAAGTCGGTAAGTTTCTTGTAAACCATAATTCTATTGTTTTTGTTAAGTTTTAAATACAAAAGTGGAGAGAACAATAAGGCTCTGCCAATCGGTCAGAGATGATTAGCGGAGTCCTTTTCTTTTGAGTTGCGCAAGCATGGGTTTATGAGACACATTCCTCCACAACGCACGAGTTGCCGCTAATCGTCGGGTTGGTACAACACCAAAATGATGCGTAGTTCGGAATTTTCACGCTTGTCTTCATCTTGTTGCCTCGAAAGTAGAATTGCCATTTTCAGGCTCAACAAAGGTATTGATTCTGTTCAAACCCGCCAAACATTTCAATCTCTTTTTTCTTCAAGAGAATGATTGTCTCGTGTGAATCTGTAGGGCAGGGAAATGCATATAACAAAAAACCGATGAGGTTATCGGCAAGTTTAATGTGATAATAAAAAAACAACCGCTTTGCTTTTGTGGCTTGGCGGTTGCTGTGTGTTGGCCTTGATGGGGCAATCAGAATTCGTCTTTCTCCTTGGCGATGTTTCGATAAGCGAGTTTGCCTTCTTCGTACTCCTCGGTTGCAATGAGGGTGGGTTTAGGCAACTTCTCGTAGTAGCGTGAGATTTCGATTTGCTCACGGTTCTCGGAGATTTCCTCGAGATTGTCGTTGAGAGTGGCAAACTCTTGGAGTTTCTTCTCAAGGTCGCTCTTCATCTCGGCGGCGATTTGATTTGCCCGCTTGCTGATGACGGTGATGGTCTCGTAGATGTTGCCGGTTTGCTCGGCGAGGTCAACGAGGTCATGCACGGTTGTTGTTTGCGGGGCTGTAGTCTTTTTGTAGTCCATTGTGTAGAAATATAAAATGGTTTGATAAATGTTTTTCAGTTACCCAGTTGCTTGTTGGCAATTTTGAAGATGTTGTCGGCCTCGTGCCGGTCTTGGCTGTCGGGGTAGTCGTTAATGAAGTTGTAGTATTCATCGATGACCGTGCGGAATCGTTCGGCTTTTTTCTCGATGACACTTTCGGAAGCCTCGCGGAACCGTGCTTTGAGCACGAGCATCTCCAATTGCTCCTTGTATTTGCTGTAGGGATAAGCCTTGATGGCGTTCTTTGCGGTGATGACAGCACTCTCGTAGTTGTTGCCCATGTAGTTGCCCAGGTTGTAGTAGAGTTGGGCGTTTTCGAGTTCTTTGAGCACGAGTTTGTCCTGCAACTCAAAGATGGCGTTTTGTGCAATGGAGACTTTGTCGCTCTTAGGGAAGAAATCCAGGAAAGCCTGTAGTTCCTCGATTGCCTGGATAGTCACGCTTTGGTCGAGTTGAGGCTCAGGCGAGTCGAGATAATATCCATATCCGGTATAGAAACGTGCCAACTCGGCATATTGTCCCCTTGGATAATGCTGGTAATAGTTTTTGAAATAGGACCCACTGTTCACGTAGTCCTTGTTTTCGTAGTAACTCAGTCCCAGCAGGTAAAGAGATTCCTCGGCCTTGTCGGTCCCACGGAAAACAGGGACAAGGTCGGTGAGGATGGTGTAGGCCTGTGCATATTTCTTTTTCTCGAATGCCTGTTTTGCGTAGGCATACTTATACTCATAGTCGCTGCTCTTGAGCACTTTGTTGTATTCCCCACATGCCGTGAGCAAGATGGCAAGTGCCGATACTATGATGATGTGACGATATGTTCGCATTACTCCAAAATTAGTGTGCAAAGATACGAAAATAATCAATAAAGAACAATGAATAATGAATAATTTGGATATATTCGCATTTTTACATGTTTCTCTGTGTCGTCCGGGTAGGGTGGTAGAGAGTGGAGAAATCAAAAGAGGACCGGACTGAATGATCCGGCCCTCAATTGATGAGTGTGACTCAGCGCGTGGTTTAGTCAACGTTGAGATTGACACGCTTGAGGTCGATGGCCTTGAGTTCCTTGTTGCTTGCAGCGAGGAATTGAGCCACGGTCTCTTTGTTCTCTCCAGCCTCATAGATTTGCTCCATGAGCACATTTTCCTGGAAGAACTTGTTGAGGCGACCCTGAGCGATTTGCTGAATCATCTGTGCGGGCATGTTGGCCTCTTTGGCAGCAGCGGTGTCGGCCATGAGTTTCTTGGCCTGTTCGAGTTGCTCCTCGGTCATGTAGCCCTTGCGTACAGCCTCGAGTTGATGCTCTTCGGTAGCGCAGTAGTAAGGATTGAAACCGGCTTTCTTGAGCGCAGCGTCGACGGCTTTCTGTACCTGCTCGGTCTTGGTTTTCTCGATGGCGACGTGGAGTTCCTCGTCGATGGTGGCCTGAGGCACTTGCTCGCGGGTGGCCTTGATGGGGTTCATCGAAGCAACCTGCATGGCGATAGCCTTGGCAACCTCGTTGTCGACGTCGGCCAAATTGAAAGCGACAATAGCAGAGAGCATTCCGTTGAAGTGGTTGTAGACCACAGTCGAGGGAGCCTCGAGGCACTCATAAGCGCCGAGTTCCATCTTCTCACCAGTGATGCCACTGAGTGCGGTGATGGCGTCGGGCACGCTCTTGCCGTCGACGGTCAGGGCGTTCACCTCGTCCATGCTCTTTGCACGGGCGGCCACAGCGGCTTCGAGGATGCTCTTGGCCAGCGTGACGAACTTCTCGTTCTTGGCCACAAAGTCGGTCTCGCACTTCAGTGCAACGATGGCGGCGAAATCGCCAACCGACTTGCCAATCGAGATACCCTGAGCGGCATTGCGATCCTCGCGCTTGGCGGCGATAGCCTGACCGCGCTTGCGGATGAGCTCAAGGGCTTTGTCCATGTCGTTCTCGGCCTCGATAAGGGCTTTCTTGCAGTCGCTCAGACCGGCACCGGTCATGTCGCGCAGTTTCTTGATATCATTAATGGTAACTGCCATTTTCTTGCTTGATTTTAGTTGTTTTTATTAAATGTAGGTCGGACTTGCCGGACTTGTCTGACTCGTCCGACCTTTAAAGCTTTGCGATAGATTACTCTGCTGCAGGAGCTTCTTCCTGAGCAGGAGCCTCTTCCTGTGCGGGAGCGGCCTCAGCTGCGGGAGCCTCTTCCTGAGCGGGAGCCTCTTCCTGTACGGGAGCGGCCTCAGCTGCGGGAGCCTCTTCCTGAGCGGGAGCCTCCTCGGCGGGAGCGCTCTCGTTGGTGCGACGGCGCACGCGGGTGCGGCGCTGGCGGGGCTGCTCTTCATCTTCCGAAGCCATCTCCTCGTCCTTGTTGTCAATCTTCTCGATCTTGCGCTCCTCGATGCCTTCGGCGATAGCCTCGCAAACGGTAGCCATAATCAGGTCGATCGACTTCGAAGCGTCGTCGTTGGCGGGGATCACGAAGTCGACGGTGTCGGGGTCGCTGTTGGTGTCAACGATACCAAACACGGGGATGCCCAGACGGTTAGCCTCGGCCACAGCGATGTGCTCCTTCATCACGTCGATCACAAACAGTGCGCTCGGCAGACGGTTCAGGTCGGCAATAGAACCAAGGTTCTTTTCCAGCTTGGCACGCTGGC
>CACZNP010000116.1 GCA_902782545.1 uncultured Bacteroidales bacterium | reverse complement strand
GATCGCCGTGAGAAAGAAATGTAAATTCTTCTTCATTTTGCAATAGTTTTTGGTTAATTATTAAGTTTTGTTTTTACAATCAACGCTATGGTTCAGCAACCATCTGGTTTTCAGTCTGTTTGTGTGGGACAGTGAAAACCAGCGGTTTCTGCAACAAATAACATGCAAAGTTATTGCTAATATTTTGTTAAAACAAGCCTAACAGGATGTTGTTGAACACAAAGTGAGTGACAATGGGCTTTCATAAATATATTTTTTATATTTTTTAACACTTTGCTTTTATCCTACGGATTTGGGGTAAGCAATAACAGGATGCGAGCGCGGGCTTGACGACACGCCGTTCCATAGTAGGTGCCTTCCTCGCCATAGAATGAGCGCAACACATGAAATGCAAGCGCACGCACAACCGCGTCGTGCATGGCATCGCCAAATCCCTGCCGGGGTTCATGCTCCAAACCCAGCACAAGGACGATGCTCTCGCCGGGCAATTCGGGGTTGCAGTTGCTGGCCAGCAGGTAGCCGGCCAGGTGTATCCGCAAATCGGCAAACGCCGCAGCCACACGCTGCTTGAGCAGGCGGCTGTGATCGGTGGTGAGTCGGAACACAAAAGGTGCGTGGCTGGCACGCCACTCGCTCTCGGCGACAATCAGGTTCAACACTTCGTCGATGTCGACGGTCACTGTCTCGGAAAAAGGAGTGTGTTTTTCAAAAA
The DNA here is from genome assembly GCA_902782545.1 of uncultured Bacteroidales bacterium. Lineage (GTDB taxonomy): Bacteria > Bacteroidota > Bacteroidia > Bacteroidales > Muribaculaceae > Sodaliphilus. The sequence goes on along the minus strand of CACZNP010000116.1, from coordinate 13,408 downwards.
TCAAGTTCATAATATCAAGAAAATGGGTAGGTTGTTAATGATAGAAACGGAGGGGGGGGCAGTCAAGCAATCCGATAGGTGCGCAGCAAGCGCTGACGGCGCGACAGCGGTCGGAACCGGCAACTGGCATAGTGCTCGGTCATGAAAAACCGTGAAGCGCGACAGTACATGAGCACAAACTCGAGCGCGGCGGCTATCGACATGTTGTGGTCGGTCATGAGTTGGCGCACGCGCTGGGCAATCTCAGACCACATCTGTGCAGCCATGGCACGGCCAATGGGCATTTTACCACTCCTGAGGATTTGCGGCACCACAATGTAGGCCCGGTCAAAACTCACATGATAGTGGGGTGAACCGTTGCACAAGGTGAATCGCAACGCTTCGCGCCGGGGATTCTTCACTTTTCGCTTGAGCATCAAGTCATAGGTTTCGTCAAAGAGTTCTTGGAACTCACGGTCGCGCTGTGCGCGGAATTTGGATGTGTTTTTCATGGTAATTCAAAAAAAATGGATGGTGTGTGTGAAAAAATGTGCTGCAAATATAGCACAAAAAGTGGTAGATTGCAAACAATCTACCACAAAATAAGGTATTTTAACAAATTTATCGGAGCATATCGGTCACCTCATTGAGGTCGCCGTCGTTGGGACTGGGCACAACCCCCAACAAGTGGGCAAGCAATGGGTAGACGCACACATTGCGGAAGGTGCCCGAGCGCTGATAGCGCTGCTTGAAGTCGGGACCCACGGCACGGAATGCCACCAGCATGTCGCTGCAAGTGTTGTCAAAACCGTGGGAGCCTTTGATGGTCACGGGCTTGTCGGAGAACGTCCACCCCACGTCGGGCAGCACAATCACATCGGCCATATTCACATTGGTGCCGTAGTGAAGGTATTCGGGCAGTTCTCCCCTCCTCCACACGCGAATGTGGTCCACACCTTCCAGTGCACGAACAATGTCGTCGATGTACTTTGACTGGCTGGCGGTGATCAGTGCCGGGTAGTCATTGTCGATGCGCTCGGCCCAATCGCTGCGCAAATAGTCGCTGGGCTTGATCACCCGCTCGGGGCTGAGCCAGGTCATGCCATGGTCGCCAGTGATGATGAGGTTCACCTGACTGCCGATGGGCAATGCCTGGATGCGTTGCCACATGCCAGCCAGCAGAGAGTCCAAATATTCCACCGACCGACGGGTTTTCATGCACACCGGGCCGTTATCATGCCCGCTGTGGTCAGGTTCCTCAAAGTAGGCCATGACCAAATGGGGGCGTTGTTCCTCGGGCAGGCTGAGCAGCCTCACTACCTCATCGGCCCGCTGCGGGAAGGTGAGCAGCGGCTTGTCCATGTAGTTTTTCCAGTAGTTGGCATATCCTCCCTTGATGGGCACGTCACTGCCCACCCAATAGATCGTGGCGGTTGTCACGCCTTGCCGCTTGGCCGTGAGCCAGATGGGGTCACCACCGTAATACTGCGGGTCGCTGCGGGTATCATTCTTGCTCAGCGAGTAAACCTTGCCCGTGGCGCGGATTTTGAACTTGTTCGAAATGATGCCGTGGTGGTCGGGATAGAGGCCCGTGGCCAGGGTGTAGTGGTTGGGGAACGTCTTGCTGGGAAAGGACGGCATCATCACCGCCTTGACACCATGCTCAACAAAAAACTCCTCGAGAAAAGGGGTATCGTAGGCCTCGGGGTAATCCCAACGAAAACCGTCGAGCGACACGATGACCGTGTAGTGGTCATTGCCCGCAGCCAACGACAGACAGGAAACGGCCACAAGGCACAAAGTGTAGAAAAAGCGTTTTGTCATGACGATTCGGTATAAAATTGAGCCCCATAAGGGGAACTCCTTACAGGGCTCAAAGTAATGAATTGTTTATCAGAATATCAGTTTGATACCCAGTTGAGCATGCCAGCGGCTGGCAATATTGGCCTTGTTGGGCTCAGTGTAGCCGTTCCAACGGTAGACGGGGGTGAACACACCGTTGGCATCGCTCTTCTTGAGCGAGTTCACGGTGAGCGGGGTCACGTTGTAGGTGCTGCCCCAACTGGCACCCCACTTCTTGTTGAGCATGTTGGCAAAGTTGAGCACATCGAAGGTGATCATGATCTTGCTGCCACGTTCCTTCAGGGCAAAGATGCTCTGGGCCAGGTGCAGGTCGATTTGGTGCTCAAACGGAGCCAAGTTGCTGTTGCGCGGTGCATACTCGCCACGATGGTTCTTGGCATAGGAGTCGTTGGCCAGGAAGTCTTCCAGCAACTGACGCTGTGCGTCGGCGCTCTGGGTGACCACGGTCTGACCCTCGGCGTTCTTGCCGGTGACATCGGCAAAGTCCATCAAGGCCACCTCGGCTTGAGTGGGAAGATACATCAACGAGTTGCCACGGTAGCCATCGCCATTGAAGTCGGCACTCTCATTGTAGGTGAGGCTGTAGCGCATTCCGCTGTAGCCGTTGTAGGTCAAAGCGATGTTCGTCTGCAGCCAGCCATTGGCATACCTGGGCGTGGTGTAACCCACGGTGAAGAGGATGCGGTGGGGTTGGTCAAACGAAGAGTAACTCAACTCAGGATTGTTGCTGTCGTAGGCATAATTGTACTTCCAGTTGGAATAGGCAACACTGCTGGTGCCGTCGTTCACCGACTTGGAGTGACCGAAGGTGTAACTGGCCATCAGGTCGAGGCCAAAGTTGAAGTTCTTCTCCAACGTTGCGCTCACACTGTAGGAATAGCCCTTGTCGGTGTTGCGGGTCTCGATAATCGAGTAATACTTGTTGTCGACCGAGTAGAACGGAGCCGCCGAGGCTTCCACACCGGGAACGGCATACACGTTTTGGTCGCCATAGAGGGCCTTGTTCTGGAAGAACACCTGGTTGTAGGTCTTGCTGTACAATCCCTCCAGGGTGAACTTCACGTCGCCGGGCAGGCGCTGCTCCCAAGCCAGATTGGCACGGAGCACCTGCGGATAGCGGAAACTCTTGCGCACCGTCACGATGTCGGGGCGCGAAGCCGAACCCTTCGACAGATACTCAACCAGATCCTGGGTGTTACCCGTCACAGCGGGGATATCGGCAACATTGTTGATGGTCGTACCCGTGATCTCAACACCGGTGTTGCTGAAAGCATTGCTCATCCACACAAAGGGCACACGACCCGTGAACAGACCGACACCACCACGAATCAACGTCTTGTGCGAGTCGTCGGTGAACCAACGGAAACCGAAGCGAGGCGAAATCATCACCTTGGCGCTGGGCATGTCGCCCACACGCGAGTCGATGTGACGATCACCGGCGGCCTGCGACACATTGTAGGCATACTGGTTGAAGGCCACATTCACTGTGGGATTGGTGAACATCACAGGGATGTCGAAACGGATACCGTAGGTGAGTTGCAGGTTGCGGGTCACCTCAAACTTATCCTGTGCATAGAGTCCAAATTGTCCGGCCTTGATGATAGGCGTCCACAGCAGGTTGCCCTCGGTAATGGAGGGGTCGGTGCACTTGAACACGAACTGGTTGGGTTGGTCGTTCATGAAGGCATCGAGGCTGTTGTAGACCCACTCACCGGTGACGGCCTGGATGAACAGGTTGCGCATCTTGTAGATTTCGTTGTGAGTACCCACGGTGAAAGTGTGGCTGCCGCGGTAGAACGACAGGTTGTCCTCAAACGAGTAGATGTCCTGGTCGAGCAGGTTGGCACCCGACGAGTACTCAGTACCGATGTTCACAGCGATGTTGGCACGGCTGTTATCCTCTGTGCCCACGTTCTTGATCCAGAAGAGCGGTCCTTGATAAGGCACGTCGCGATGGTCGCGCACGCGGGTGTAACCGGCACGCAACTCATTGTGGACGTTCGGGCCGAAGTTGCTGTTCAACTCAGCCATAAACGAATTGGTGACGTTGTTGAAGCGGTAACTGGAGTTGTTGAAATAGTAAGATGTGTAACCGGCGCTCCACTTGTCGTCGTAGGAATTGCCCAACTGATAGCGCAGAGCCAGTTTGTTGTTGTCGTTGATGTTCCAGTCCAAACGAGCCAGCAGGTCGAAGGAGTTGCGGTCCACATTGCGACGGCTGTAGTCCTCACGGATGCCCGTGATGGCATAGTACTTGTCGGCAATGGCCTTTGCAGTGGCCTCGCTCAGGTAGTTGGCGGTATAGCCAGGATAGTAACTGGCAGGATAACTCTGGTTCTGGTTCTCCAAGTTGACAAAGAAGAAGAGTTTGTCCTTGACGATGGGGCCGCTGATGTTTCCACCGATGGTGGTGTGATGCTGCTTGGTGAGTTTATCCTTGGCATAGTCGTTAGCAGCGTTGTAGCGGCCATAGAAACTTTGGTTATTATAATAGGTAAAGTAGGTTGCATGGAAATCGTTGGTTCCCTGCTTGGTGATGGCGTTGATACCACCGCCGGTGAAACCGCTTTGGCGCACATCGAAGGGGGCAACCACCACTTGGATTTCCTGGATGGCATCCACCGAGATGGGGTTGGCGCTGGCTTGTCCGCCATTGGTTCCGCTGGCAGCCAGTCCGAACACGTCGTTACTCACCGTTCCATCAATTTGGAAACTGTTGTAGCGGTTGTTGGTTCCGGCAAATGAGAGGCCACCAATCTTGGAGCGGTTGGCCATGGGCATGTTTTTCACCACATCATAGATGTTGCGGTCGACCGTGGCGGCATTCTCCACCTTGGCCACCGAGAAGTTGCGAGAGGCACCGGCCTGTTGTTGGCCACCTTGGCCTGTGACAACCAATTCGTTTAATTGACTGACGGCAGGACTCAAGTGCACACTCAGGTTGTAGGTGTTACCCAGTTGAAGCACAACACCCTCTACCACACGGGTTTGATAGCCCACGTAGGTCACTTCCACGCGATAAGGGCCTCCCGTACGCATACCTTGCATGTAGGCAAGTCCATCAAGGTTCGAGACGGCATTGTACCTTGTTCCCGAAGGCTGATGAACAGCCTTGACCGTGGCACCAATCAAGGCCTCCTCGGCATCGTCGGTGACCAGCACCTGCAACGATGAGGTGGTCACCTGTGCATTCAAGCCAAATGCCATAGCAAGCATTGTGGCCACAGCCAAAAACTTAATCTTTTTTACCATAATTTGAAACATTTAGTTTAGTGTTAATAAAAAGTATTTATCAAAACTCGTTTTCAATTAGCCTCTTAAAAACAACACACGCCGCATTAGTGCTAATCGGCATCTAATGCAGCGCATGGCAGTTTCTTATGGTTTCCCCATAAAAAATTTGGGTCGCTCTCTGCTTCACGCGATGAAAGGCGTGAAAAACAATATTTTGTATGTAAGGCATACCCATTTCGAATCAAATTGATTACAATTCAAATTCTGGTGCAAAGGTAATCATTTTTTCCCTGAGAGGCAAAGTCCCCATAACAATTTAACGGTTTTAACTCTCAATCCTTAAAATTGCAAATGATGGATGCCCAGTTACTACAATTTTTGAGATCTGTGCCTTGTGATTGGTTACATTTTTGTATTTTTGCATGCAAATAATGGAATGACAATGGAAAACAACCGACTGATGATAGTGGTGCCCTGCTACAACGAGCAGGATGTGCTCAACCAGAGCGACGAGCGGCTGCGGCAATTGCTCAGCATCATGATCGATGAGGGCTTTGTGGCACAGGACAGCCGCATCCTCTATGTGAACGACGGGTCGACCGACGGCACATGGAACATCATTGAGCAACTCACACAGCAACACCCATGTGTGTGCGGCCTGAAACTGGCAGCCAACGTGGGGCACCAAAATGCGCTCATGGCAGGGCTGGAAGAGGCGGCACGCCTGGCCGACATCATCGTGAGCATCGATGCCGACCTGCAGGACGACATCAATGTCATTCCCGAAATGGTGGCCAATTGGCGTCAAGGAAACGACATTGTGTACGGGGTGCGCAACCGACGCGACTCCGACTCTTGGTTCAAGCGAAACACCGCACTGGCCTTCTATCGCCTGATGCAACGGCTTGGGGTACGCTCGGTTTACAACCATGCCGACTTTCGCCTGATGAGCCGCCGGGCTGTGGAACAACTGTGTCGTTACCGTGAACGCAACCTGTTCCTTCGCGGCGTGGTTCCACTGGTGGGATACCGTTCGGCCACCGTTTATTATGACCGTGTGGCCAGGACAGCGGGCGAGAGCAAATACCCCTTGAGCAAAATGATCAATTTTGCAGCCGACGGCATCACCTCGTTCAGCATCAAACCCGTGAGAATGGTGCTCGCTTTGGGACTTATTTTCATTCTGGTGGCTTTGACGATGCTTGTGTATGTGTTGGTGGCCTACTTCGGCGGACACACAGTGAGCGGATGGGCCTCGCTGATGCTATCCATCTGGTTTGTGGGTGGATTTATACTCCTTGGATTGGGCATTGTGGGAGAATACATCGGTAAAATCTACATTGAGGTCAAAGACCGGCCGCGCTACAACGTGGAGGAGAAAATCATCAAGTGAGCATGAATGGCGACAACCTCAAGCAGTACGACCACATCATCATAGGCATCGACCCGGGAACCAATGTGATGGGATACGGCATCCTCGGCATCAAGGGGAAAACTCCCGCACTCATCGCTATGGGGGTGCTCAAACTCTCGCGCTTTGACGACCACTACATGCGGTTGCACCGCATCTACGAACGGGTGGAAAGCCTCATCACACAGTATCTGCCCGACGAGATGGCCATCGAAGCGCCTTTCTTTGGCAAGAACGTGCAGTCCATGCTCAAACTGGGGCGCGCCCAGGGTGTAGCCATTGCGGCCGCATTGAGCCGGCAAGTACCCATCACGGAATATGAGCCCCGAAAAATCAAAATGGCCATCACCGGCAATGGGGCCGCCAGCAAGGAACAAGTGGCATCCATGCTGCAGCGAATCCTCCAATTCTCAAAAGACGAATTGCCCGACTTCCTCGATGCCACCGATGCGCTGGCAGCAGCATTGTGCCACCACTACGAGCGTCAGAAACCCGCTGTGGCCCGAGGGCCCAAGTCGTGGAAAGCATTCATCGCCTCACACCCCGACCGCGTGAAGTGACCCCAAGCCAGGCACGTCAGCACGCACAATTTGCCAATTCCTTTTACATGCTACGAATAAACGCATTGGGCCCCGGAAATGAACCAAGCATTTTCCGAAGCCCAATGTGATGTTTTGAAGTGCGTGCGCGGGGGCAACTCTTAGGCATCGTGGAGTTTCCCGGCATTACGGTCGCGTTGCAACTGCCGCTCTTTTTCTTGCTCTTGAAGTTGTTTCTCGGCGTCTTCTTTGCTCTGGACGCGTTGAGGCTTTTTCTCCCGCGCCTCGGTCTTCTTACCCTCGGTGAAACTCTCAATCATGTCGTCGACCATCTCACGGTTGCCGTACAGGTAGTTCACCGTCACCTCAATGATGAGGTTTTGCTTTTTCGACACCAAGTCGGCGATAATGGCGCGTGTTCCGTCGGGCATGGTCCCTTGCAGGGCGTAGGACTTGAACCCTTTCACCTTGACCTTGGTGTCGCTCAAGTCGAACATGCTATAGTCCAGGGCTTTGCGATGAAGATTTTCCTTGATGATTTTCTTTTCATCGTCTTTTTCCTTGCTGTAGAGTTGCACCGTCATCACCATTTCGTCCCATTGAATCTCAAAACGGGTATTGGAAGAATAGGTGACGAAACCGCCTTCGGGCGTCTCAAAGGTGAGGTCATACTGGCTCCAAGTGTACACAGTCGCATGCACCGTCAGCGTGAGCAGTAAACAGGCAATCAAAAATATCTTTCGCAATGTGTTATTAGCCATGGTCTGTTGTTATTGGTTCTTCAAAAAACGCTCCCATTCCTCACGCGAGCCGCAAAACACATTCAAATCCACATCACCGTCAACACCGCTCACTTCGCCCCAGTGGCTGTACTGCTGGAACACATGCCCATAGCCCACCAATGTGCCGGGCGCGGTGAACGAGCACAGCCACAAGTGCTTGCCGGTGAGGTGCGGTTTGTAGTACTTCTCATAGCCATTGCCGTTGGTGTAAACCATCACTTTGTGGCCTTTCTTTTCAAGCGTGGCCACAAGTGCCTTGAGCCGGCTAATGACGTCGGTATCACTCACGAAATGGTCGTTGTCCCAGTCTTCCACATCCACCACCAACGGCAGGTCGAGTTGAAGGCCCTCGACAGCGCCAAGGAAATTCTGCGCCTGAGTCTCGCCCTCGCGATTCTTGCGGAAAAAATGATAGGCACCCACCTTGAGACCCGCCGCCTTGGCAGCGCGGTGATTGGTCAAAAAGTTTGCGTCGCGATAAGTGGCACCTTCGCTCGCTTTGATGAATACAAACTCATAGCCATCCTGTGCCACCCGTACAAAGTCCACCTTGCCGTTGTGCTTCGACACATCGATACCCGCCACAGGAAAGCGATAGCGGTCCACCGCCACATCGCTGTGAAACAGGTGCTGGCGCTTTGCAACCAGCACGGCCAGGACTGCGGCCACAGCCACAGCCCCAGCAATGAGCATCCACTTGATGTAGTCAGGATGCCCATTGCCACGCCGTGTAGCGCCCCCGGCCGGCATGCGTCAGAACAGGGGTATTGACGAGTTTGTGTAAACGTACTTGCGCTCGAAGTCTTCCTGAGTCATCACAAACATGAGAATTCCCTGAATGAGGGTGATGACGCTCAGCAGACCGCATGAGAGCAATCCCAGAATAAGGAACAAGACACCGGCACCGGTCTTGCCCAGATAGAAGTAGTGCACACCTAATGCTCCCAGCAGGATAGCCAGCAGGCCAGCCACACCGCGGCTCTTACCCGAAGGGCCATTGGAGAACACATCCACGTTTTGCTGGGGTTGTTGCCCATAGGCATACTGCGGTCCACTTTGCTGCTGCCAATTCTGCTGTTGCTGCTGTTGCTGCTGTTGTTGCTGCTGGCCGTATTGAGGCGGCTGTTGTTGGCCTCCGGCATAGGTCAAATCAACCACGTTGCCGCAATAGGGGCAACGGGCACGACTCACTTGCTCTTGTGTGGTAAAAGGCCGCCCACACTGCGGACATTGATACGAAAACATCCTGATATGAATTAATTGTTAGTAATAATTTGTTCGTTTTGAGTGATTGGTCAATTTTTCAACTCTTCATGCCATTATGTGTTGCAACAATCATGCCAAATTGGCTCAACGGCGCTTATTGCCTTTCTTTTGTTGCTGGCGCAAAGCCTCTTGTTGCTGGCGTTGCGCTTCCTCAAGACGGGCCATGAAACCGCTTTTCTTCTTGGGTTTTGCACGGTTGGCGGCAATGGTGGCACGCACCTTGTCCTCGCTCACAAGCAGACGGCTGCTATAGGTCTGCGCAATGGTGATGAGCAATGAGATGAAATAATAGTAACTCAAACCCGAAGCATAATTGTTGAAGAACACCAAGAACATGAGCGGCATGAGATACATCATCCACTTCATGCCCGGCATCTGCTGTGAGGACTGCTGCGACTGCATGGTGAGCCATGTGTAAATGATATTGGTGGCTGTCATCAAGAGGCAGAACAGGCTGATGTGGTTGCCGAAGTAGTTCGTGATGAACGGAATTTGTCCAGTCCACGAAACAATCTTATCGGGCGCCGACAAGTCTTGAGCCCATAGGAACGACTGGCCTCGCAACTCGATGCACGATGGGAAGAAAGTGAACATCGCAATCAGGATGGGCATCTGCAGCAACATGGGCAGGCAACCGCCAAAGGGGCTGGCTCCGGCCAGGCTGTAGAGTTCCATGGTCTTCTGCTGACGCTTGACGGCGTTGTCCTGGCCAGGATACTTCTCGTTGATGGCATCGATGTCGGGCTTGAGGAAACGCATCTTGGCCTGCGAGATATATGTCTTGTAGGTGAGCGGCGACAATACCACCTTGATGATGATGGTGAGCAACAGGATGATAATGCCATAGTTGCTCAAGAAGGTACCCAACCAGTTGAACACTGGGATGATGACACCGGTGTTGATCCAGCGGAACAATTTCCAACCCAACGGGATGAGTCGAGTGAGTTTCAAGTCCTCGCGGGGAGAATACTTGTCATAACTCGACAGTACCTTGTATCGATTGGGGCCCAAATAGAAGTAGAACGATGCCGGCTGTGCCTTGTCGCTGGCATAGGGCATGCTGGTGTGAATGGTCAAATTTTTGAGATATTTCTCATAGTCCGGCGAGTCCTTGTCAATCTCACGGCTGGTGAGTTGTCCGCCTGTCATCACACTGTCGGCAATGAGAACCGCGCTGAAGAATTGGTTCTTGGTCGAAATCCATTTGAGTTTGTCCTTGATTTCCTTGTCGTCGTCACCATTTTCCTTGGTATACTCAACGTCACCCCCCTTGCCGGCATACTTGTAGTAGATGGCCGAGTTGCGTTCCTCGAACATCTTGCCTTCCTCGTGGCGCGACATCTTCTGTTTCCAGTCAAAGTCCACGGTGTTGATGTTAAGCGGAATGACTTGGTTCATGCCTTTTTGCACCATCTCCATGCGCACCATGTAACTGCCAGGCACCAGTGTGTACTTCAGTCCCCACTGGGCACCATTGCCCAGGTCCAGGTTCATGAGTACCGTGCTGTCGTTGAGTTGTTGCGGAGTGAAATAGAAGTTGCGGGTGTCGAAACGCTGGGTGTTGTTGCTCAGTGTGAAACCATACTCGTTTTCCTCGGGAGTGAACACCTCGACTTGCGGTGAATTGTAAGCCTTGTAACCCTTGAGTGTGGCACGACTGATAATGCCACCCTTGGTGTTCAACTCGATGGCAAGGGAGTCGTTCTCCAGTTTCAGGATTTGCTCGGTGCCGTTCAGGGCATTGGCAAATGAGCCGTTCTTGGCATAGACTTCCATAGCGCGCTTCACCGCCGCCACGGCCAGATTGTGAGCCCGCGGGTTTACGCTGGTGGTAGCCATAACCTCGTCGATATTGACAACTGAATCGCCTGCCATGACGGTACCCGTGAGTTTGCCGTCGGCCAATGACAATTTCACCTCGTCATTCTCAATCTTTTGCGACTCGGCGGGCATCGCTGCCAGAATGTCTCTCAGTTGTGAGGTCTCACTCGCTGTGAGCGTGTCAATCACAGCCTCGTCGGTTTCCAACTGCTGCGCCTGTGCCTCGACCTGCGCGATAGAATCATGAATGCGCTTTTGCTCAGCGATTTGCGCCTCGGTAGGTTTGTTCAGCCACATGAAGCCAAAAATCACTGCACACATCAGCAGCATTCCGGTAATCGAATTTTTGTCCATTTATCTGTTTTTGCAATTATCTTTTAAGTTTGAATAATCTAAATTATTTGAGACAGGCCCTGATGAAGTCCATGAACAAGGGATGGGGCGACAAGACGGTACTCTGGTACTCGGGGTGATACTGCACACCAATGTACCAGCGGTGGTCGGTAAGTTCCACGGCCTCCACGAGGTGGGTCTGCGGATTCTCTCCAGCGCAGGTCATGCCAGCCGCCTCAAATTGTTGGCGATATTCGTCATTGAACTCGAAACGATGGCGGTGTCGCTCTTCCACGTCAAGCACGCCGTAGGCCTCTGCAACTTTCGTGCCACTTTTCAGATGGCAGGCATAGGCCCCCAGTCGCATGGTACCACCCATGTTGGTGATGCTCTTTTGCTCCTCCATCAGGTCGATGACGTTGTGACGCGTCTTGGGATCCATCTCGGTGCTGTTGGCATCGTCCATGTGCATGACATTGCGTGCAAACTCGATGACCATGCATTGCATTCCCAAGCAGATGCCAAAGGTGGGCACATCGTGCTCCCGGCACCATTTGAGTGCAGCATACTTGCCTTCGGTGCCACGCTGCCCGAAACCTGGTGCCACAATAATGCCATCCATGCCACTGAGCATCGCTTCCACATTGCTGTCGTTGAGTCGCTCACTGTTCACGTAAGTGAGGTTGAGCAAACGGTCGTGATAGGTACATGCCTGGAACAACGCCTCGTCGATGCTCTTGTAGGCATCCTGCAACTCCACATATTTGCCCACAAGGCCTATTTTCACTTCGCCCTGCGCGCCTTTCATCTTCTGGAGGAAGTGATTCCATTTGTCAAGGTCAGGTTCTCCACGGTAGGGAGTGTCGGTCTTGTCCAGTACAATGTTGTCCAAGCCCTGAGCATGCATCATCAGTGGCACCTCGTAGATGGAGGGCACATCGATGCTCTGGATGACGGCATCCACGCTCACGTTGCAGAATTGAGCCACTTTGCGACGCATGGCAGCGGGAATGTCCTTCTCGGTGCGGAGCACCAGGATATCGGGCTGGATACCTTCTTGCTGAAGCAATTTCACACTGTGTTGAGTGGGCTTGGTCTTTAGTTCCTTGGCCGCGCGGATGTAGGGTACATAGGTCAAGTGCACGCAAATGCACTTGTTGCCCAGTTCCCAGCGCAACTGACGTACAGCCTCCAGGAATGGCAGCGACTCGATGTCGCCCACGGTGCCCCCAATCTCGGTGATGACGAAGTCGTACTGCCCGGTGGTGCCCAGCAACTTGACGTCGCGCTTGATTTCGTCGGTGATGTGGGGGATAATCTGCACGGTCTTTCCCAGATAATCGCCTCGACGTTCCTTGTCGATGACACTCTGATAGACACGTCCAGCGGTGATGTTGTTGGCGCGAGTGGTCTTGATGTTGGTGAAACGCTCATAATGACCCAAGTCCAAGTCGGCCTCGTGGCCGTCAACAGTCACATAACACTCGCCATGCTCATAGGGGTTGAGCGTGCCGGGGTCAATATTGATATAGGGGTCAAACTTCTGGATGGTAACTCTGAAGCCACGTGAGAGCAACAGGCGCGCCAGCGACGACGAGATAATTCCTTTTCCCAAGGAAGAGACCACGCCGCCGGTTACAAAAATATATCTTGTGTCCACTGTTTTTTGATGATTATTTCGAAAAAAACATTTGGGTGCAAAATTACTGCAAGCCGAGCGAAATACAAAATGAAAATCAAAAATTTTCAGTTTTATTGCCTAGGCGTAAGTTCCAATAAGAAGTGCGAAAGCCCTCTGAGGGTTGTTTCACTCTGCCACAATCAAGTCAATGCCCAACTCCTCAATGGCACGGACATTCTTGGGGCTGATGCCAGAATCGGTGATGATGACATCCACGTCCTCCATGTCGGCAATCTTAGCGAAGCCACGCCGACCAAACTTGCTGCTGTCGGCCAGTACGATGGTTTTTTGCGCTGCCTGCATCATCTTCTGGTTGAGTTCGGCTTCTCTCATGTCGGTGGTGGTGATGCCATATTCGAAGTCGATGCCGTCCACACCCATGTATAGTTTGCTGAATGAGCAGGCTTTTAGTATCGACTCGCTGTATTGCCCCACCACCGAGAGGCTGCTATGGCGCAGCATCCCGCCCAATTGGATGATGTCGACCGATTCGTTCTGG
>CACZNP010000115.1 GCA_902782545.1 uncultured Bacteroidales bacterium | reverse complement strand
TTGGGCCAAAATGAGAGTTCGTTCAGTTTTCAATCAGGTATGCACGTGCCTGTTGGCTCTTCACGAGAGTTTTGTGCGAGAGCCACATTAACAATTTTTCGTGATGCGAGTGCGCGTGTGTGAAAAAATAGTGTTATTTTTGTCGGTTAAACCGAATGTTGGACCTTGAGAGAGACAATAAAGAGACAACTATGCGACAAAACAATTCAGATTATGGTTACTTCCGCGTTGCAGCGGCAGTTCCCCGTGTGAATGTGGCCGATGTGTCCGGCAATGTGAGCCATATCATAGAGCAGATAGGACAAGCCGTTGATTGCGGAGCCCAAATGGTGGTATTCCCTGAAATGTGTGTGACCGGCTACACGTGTGCCGACCTGTTTGGTAACGAGGTGTTGCTGGATGCTGCCGAGCAGTCGCTGTCGCTCATTTCGCAGTCGTTGACGTCACGCGACATCATCGCAGTGGTGGGTGCACCGCTACGTGCTCAAGGTCATTTATTCAATTGCGCAGTTGTGCTTCAGCACGACAAGATGTGGGTTGTTCCCAAAACGTATATTCCGAATTATAAAGAGTTTTATGAGAAACGTTGGTTCACCAGCGCCAATCTTGTCCGCTCGCTCAAGAGCATTGTGGTGAATGGGCGTGAGGTTCCGTTTGGGACCGACATGATCTTTGACGGCGGTCGCGCGAAGATTGCCGTAGAGGTGTGCGAGGACCTGTGGGTACCCATCCCGCCCAGCAGCATCGCTGCCATCAATGGTGCCAACGTGGTGGTGAACCTGTCGGCGTCGAACGAGGTCGTGGGCAAGCACAACTATCTTGTTGACATGATCAAGCACCAAAGTGACCACAGCATTGTTGGTTATGTGTATGCCTCGGCCGGCTATGGAGAGTCAACCACCGACCTGGTTTTTGCCGGCAATGCCATCATTGCCGAGAATGGTACCATCCTGAAACAAGGCCGTCGTTTCTTGGCCGAGCCACAGATGGTGATTGCCGACATCGACATCGAAGCCATCGAGAACGAGCGTAGAGTGAACGGCAGTTTCACCGACAGTTTGTTGCAGTTCACCCGTCCTTACCAGCATGTGCCGGTGGTGACGGGCACTGTGGACCATGAGCAGTTGCCACTGGAGCACCCAGTGCGTAAATTGCCATTTGTGCCCAGTGACGACAGCACACTGAACAGCCGTTGCGAGGAAATTGTGAACATACAGACCGAGGGCTTGATGCGACGTCTTGACTTTACCCACACCCGCAGTCTGGTTGTTGGCATTTCGGGAGGCCTTGATTCCACCCTTGCCTTGATGGTGGCATGCTGCGCCTTTGACCGTCTGGGCCTGGACCGCAAGGGAATCATCGGCATCACCATGCCCGGCATGGGAACCAGTGACCGCACCCATGACAATGCCCTGCGGCTGATGAAAGAGTTGGGCATCACATTGCGCGAAATCAGCATTGCCTCGGCCGTGCGTCAGCATTTCGAGGACATCGGGCATGACCCCACTGTGCATGATGTAACCTACGAGAATAGCCAAGCCCGTGAGCGGACCCAGATTTTGATGGATATGGCCAACAAATACAATGCCATGGTGCTGGGCACCGGCGACTTGTCGGAACTGGCACTGGGTTGGGCCACCTACAATGGCGATCACATGTCGATGTACAACGTGAACGGTAGCATACCCAAGACGCTTGCCCGCCACTTGATCAAATGGTTCGCCTCATCGACCCAGGCATCGAACCCGTCGGGAATCATCATCCATGAGACCCTGCTCGATGTGTTGCATACCCCCATCAGCCCTGAACTCACCCCAACCGACAAAGAAGGAAAAATCCAACAAGTGACCGAGAACATCATCGGCCCCTATGAGTTGCACGACTTTTTCCTGTACAATATGCTCCGTCACGGCTTTGGCCCCCGCAAGATTCATTTCCTTGCCTGTCGTGCGTTTGCCGGCGATTATGATGCCGCTACCATCAAGCACTGGCTCACCACGTTCAGCCGTCGCTTCTTTAGCCAGCAATTCAAGCGTTCGTGCTTGCCCGACGGTCCCAAAGTGGGCAACGTGTCGCTGTCGCCCCGCGGAGATTGGCGCATGCCAAGTGATGCCTCTTCGGCATTGTGGCTGGCCGAATGTGAAACCCTGCCCGAATAATTCTTGCGTGCGGTGATGGTGATGAAAAAGATAGTCCGTTATGTTTACAATGCCTTGCGCACGGTTGTTGTGACCTTGATAGTCGCCTTCGTGCTCGCATTTGCGTTGCCCTACGCACTGCTTTGCATCCCGTCGGTTCAGGAGAAAATAAAAACGGAAGGAGAGAAAGAGTTGAGCGACTTGCTCAAGACACAAGTCACCATCGACCATATCAACATCTCGCCATTCAACCGGGTTGTGCTTGAAAGAGTGAACATACCCGACCAGCAAGGTGATTCGTTGTTCACCATTGACAAGTTGGGTGCGGGGTTGAGCCTTTTCAATCTGTTGACCCAGGGTCGCCTGGTGTTTACCTATGGCGAAATCATCGGGTTGCACGGTCGCATCACCCGTCCGGATAAAGACTCGCCCACCAACATGCAGTTCCTGATAGATGCCTTCAAGCCCAAGCCCGACCAGCCCCCCAAGCCCTTTGACCTGAAAATCTTCAATGTGGTGATGCGCAAGTGTGATGTGAGATACGATGTGCTGAGCGAACCCGTGAAGAACGACCGATTCGATGTGAATCACATAGCGGTGAGCAATTTCCGTGCCGACTTGGCGTTGCCGCGACTCAAGAACAATGACTTTGACATTGACCTGAAACGCCTGTCATTTGACGAGAAGAGCGGTTTTGTGCTGAAAAACCTCTCAACGCATGTGACCATCGATGATACCTGCCTCACAGCCCGAGACATTCAGATAGAGTTGCCGCATTCCGATGTTGGGTTGAGTGATATCGGACTGCATTATACCTCGCTCAAGAACCTGGGCTCGGAGTTGCCACAGATACCCATTCAAGCGAGTGTGGCCAACAGCCAAATCACCCCCAGTGATCTTGCGGCCTTTGTGCCATCGTTGCGTAAATTTGACGAACCGCTTCGAGTGACCGCTGCTGTGAAGGGCACGCGTGACTATCTCGACATTCCCGTGTTGAATGTGAAAAACACCAGCGGTACCATTGATCTGGAAATGAAGGGTACCTTGAATGATGTGACCCATCGCGACCTGATGTCATTCAATGTACCACACTTGAAAGTATCGGCGCAATCGCAGGAAATCGCAAAAATCACTTCCAGTTTTGCCAATATGTCGCCTCAAGCCCGAGACATCATCACCCGTTGTGGCAACGTGGATGTTGACGGGCAAGTGAAAGGCTCGCTGCAGCAGATGTCCATGAACGGCAGCGTGAACACTTCGCTGGGCAATGTGGTTGTGGATGGCAAGTTGTCTCAAGGCGGCGGCGTGAAGCAAGTCTCGGGAACGGTGAAAACCCCCATGTTGCAAGTGGGACGACTATTGGCGCGAGAAAACCTGCTGGGTGAGGTTGCCATGGATGCCGAGTTGTCGATGACCTTGGGCAATGGCATCCCGTCGGGCAGTCTGAACGGCCACATCGACCATGTGGACATTCGTGGTTACCGCTATCACAACATTGAAGCCGACTTGGAGCAAACCGGCCGTGACGTGAAGGGGTTGGTTACCATGGACGATCCCAATGGACGTTTGGTTGTTGATGGTGATGTCCATCTCGACGGAATGGCCACTAATGTTGATGTCCATGTTGTGACCGAAGGGTTGAGCCTTTACAACATGGGGTTGATGAAAAAATATCCCGACCACAAACTCAGTGCCAATTTGGATGCCAATTTCAGCGGCAATCGAATTGATAACGTGAACGGCAGCGTGGCGGTGAGTTCTCTCACGTTTGTTGACAAAGAAGACCATGGCATCCATTTGGACCACTTGAATGTGGATGCCGACAACACATCGCCCGTTCAGAGCATTGACATCAGCAGCGACTACATGAATGGCTACATCACCGGCTCATACAACGTGAAAAGTCTTGTGCCCAGCGTCAAGCACATGTTGTGGCGTGCTTTCCCGCAATTCTTTGCCGACTATGAAAAACCCTCAGATTCGCACAAAGTCCCCAATAACTTACGATTCAAATTTGAGGTAGATCCCAACGAGGAATTGCAGGAAATGGCCAAGTTGCCAGTGCGTATTCTCTATAAGTCGACCGTTGACGGTCACATCGATGAGGAATCCGGCACATTCTCGCTCAATGTCAATGCTCCTTATTTGTTGCAAGGCAAAAAGAATATCATAGAGTCGACCCGCTTGAGTTTGTCGCAAGACAGCGCTACCCACAACGTGTCGTTGGCAGCGAGCACACTGTTTCCTAACAAGAAAGGAAAAATCGCTGTCAATGTCACTGCCAATGGCGGGAATGACCGCATCGACAGCGACTTGTCGTGGCGAGTGATGCGTGACCGCGACTTCCACGGGAACCTGAACCTGAGCGCATTGCTGCGTCGCGGTGCCGACAAGAAGGTGGGAGCCCTCATCGATGTGAATCCCTCTGAACTTGTTTTTAACGACACGGTGTGGAATGTGCAGCCCGGAACCATCGAGATTGACCATGATGTGATCACGGTACAGAACCTTGCGGGCCAGTGCGACAAGCAATTCATTCGCATCAACGGCCGTGCGTCGCACGATCCCGAAGATGCCCTGTGCCTGCAACTGAACGATGTGAGTCTGGACTACATATTCGAGACGTTGAACATCGACAATGTGGACTTTGGAGGACGAGCCACTGGAAAATTCTTTGCCAGTGACTTGTTCTCGGGTGCGCCACGATTGTTGACCCCCAACCTGCATGTGGTGGACTTGAGTTACAACAACGCAGTGATGGGCGATGCCGATATTGAGAGCCACTGGGTGAACGAAACCAAGGCCGTAGCGCTCAATGCCGACATACAGCAGCACAATGGTAAGGAATCGGTGATAGGCGGTCACATCTTTGTGGCCGACGATTCACTGTATCTCACCTTTGACGCCGACCATGCCAACGTCTCCTTCTTGAAGCCTTTTATGGCAGCATTCACCAGCGATGTGGGCGGTGAGGTCTCGGGCCATGCCGTGCTCTATGGCAACTTCCACACAATAAATCTGTACGGTGATGTGTGTGCCGACAGTTTGCTGTTCAAACTTGATTATACCAACGTGTACTACACATGTTCCGGCGACTCGGTGCACATGAAACCCAACCTCATCACTTTCAAGGATGTGATTATCCATGACCGCGACGGTCACAGTGCCAAGATGGGTGGTTGGTTGCGTCATGACAGTTTCCATGACCCTGTGTTCAATTTCGGTATCACCGATGCCGACAAACTGTTGTGCTACGACACCGATGCTTCGATCAATCCAGTGTGGTTCGGCACCGTCTATGGTTCCGGTTCGGCGTTTGTTACCGGAGAGCCTGGAGTGGTGGACATCAAGGTGAATATGCAATCTGATCCATCGAGCCGTTTCACATTTGTGATGAGCGACAGCCAAGAAGCCAGCGAGTATAATTTTATCACATTCCGTGACCGCGACAAGAAAGATCTTCCCGAGGAAGATGACGATGCAGCCCTTCAAGACTCGATACCCGAGATTGTTCGCCAACTCACACAGCGTGTGCAGCAAAACAACGTAGCCCCTCCCACGGCCTACACCATTGACCTTCAAGGAGACATCACTCCCGATGTGCAACTGTTCATCATCATGGATCCCATAGGCGGCGACCAAATCAAGTGCACCGGCCATGGCAATTTGCGCCTTACCTATAATAATAATGATGAAATGGCGATGTACGGCAAGTACACCCTGGAACGTGGCAATTACAACTTCACATTGCAAGATATCATCATCAAGGATTTCACCATCCGTGACGGCAGCAGCATCAGTTTCCAAGGTGACCCCTATGCCGCTCAACTCGATCTGGAAGCCGTTTACTCCCTCAATGCCAACCTCAAGGACTTGGACGAGTCGTTTGCGGCCGACAAGGAAATCAACCGAACCAATGTTCCCGTTCATGCCTTGCTGCGTGCCAAGGGCCTGATTAACGAGCCGGACATTTCCTTTGATTTGGAGTTCCCGTCACTTACCACTGATGCATACAGAAAAGTGAAGAGCATCATCAATACCGAAGACCAGATGAATCGCCAAATCATCTATTTGTTGGCTCTGAACCGCTTCTATACCCCTGAATACATGAACGGCTCCACCAACAACAACGAATTGTCGTCGGTAGCATCGTCCACCATTTCTTCTCAATTGTCGAGTATTTTGGGTAAAATGAGTGAGAACTGGACCATCGCCCCTAACTTCCGCAGTGAGAAAGGCGACTTCAGCGACATGGAGGTGGACTTGGCATTGTCAAGCCAGTTGCTCAATAACCGCTTGTTGTTCAACGGCAACTTCGGATATCGCGACAACACTTACAACACCCGCAACTCCAACTTCATTGGTGACTTTGACATCGAATACTTGCTCAATGCCAAAGGGACCTGGCGCTTGAAGGCTTACAACCATTTCAATGACCAAAACTACTATGTTCGTAACGCGCTGACGACCCAAGGCGTGGGCATAGTTCTCAAACGTGATTTCGACAGTCCGTTCAATGTTTTGCGTCGCAAGAAATCCACCGCTTCAGCACCAGCCGACAGCATCGTTAGCGATTCGGTCCCGGCTTATAATCAACCTGTTCGGAAAAAATGAGGTTCCCGTTAGTCATATCCCTGCTGTTGTTTCTCTTGAGTGGGATGGCTCAAGAACCTGCCGATACTGTTTCGCCACCACCCAAGTATTGGAAAGACGAACTCAAACATCTGCGCATCGACATCAACGATACTGTGACCCATTACCCCAAGTTTTTGAAATTTGTTTACAAGTCGGCACGTTGGGTGACGAAAGCGTTGTATACCTATGACACGACTTACGTTGATGGTTTTGACAACACGTGGCGATTCATGATCAAGAACAATAACTGGTTCGACTCCTATGTGGGTCACTTGGCCATGAACGATTTGAAGGTGCGTATGACCTCGAATGTCACCAGCAAGTTTGGCGGTCACATCTCGTACAAAGGTTTTGGCTTGGGCTATATGCTCAATTTTCGTGACATTCTCACGGGCCGCCGCTTGGACAACCGTCGCTGGGATGGCTCCATCAACACGTCGCGTTTGTCGCTGGAGTGGTATTTCACCAAGGACCGTAGCGAAATCAACATCCACCGCTTTGGCGACTACGGCAAGAACGGTTGGAAATCCTACCGTTACGATGGTTTGACGCGTGAGGCCTACGGATTGTATGGCTACTATTTTTTCAACCACCGGCATTATTGTCAGTCGGCTGGCTATGGCATTTCTCGCCGTCAGTTGCGTAGTGCTGGTTCGTTCCTTTTGGGAGTTCATGTGAGCAGTCAGGATATTCACATGGATTTCTCGTCGTTGACCGATGAAATGAAATCCTATCTTCCGGACGACAATTATGACGTCCGTTTCCACTACCACGACTATTGCTTCCTTGTGGGCTATGGCTATAACTGGGTGCCCCGCCATCGTTGGTTGGTAAACATCACTGCCATCCCCAGCGTGGGTTTGCGTCAATCGCATAAGACCTCGGTTGAAGGTGCGAAATCCATGTTCTCGACCAATATCCGCCTGAAAGTGGCTGTTGTGCTCAATCGCAAGAAGTGGTCCTATGGCCTGAATATAGTGAGCGATGGCCATTGGTATCTCAGTAAAACTCACAGTTTTTTCAATTCCAGCCAGGATATCAACCTTGCAGTGGGTTTTAGGCTTTTTTAATGACAAATATAGAATAACATAGAATGAGTACCATCATATTAGGAATTGAGTCGTCGTGCGACGACACATCGGCGGCAGTGACCCGCGATTGTGTGTTGTTGTCGAATGTGATTGCCAGCCAGCGTGTGCATGAAGCCTACGGTGGGGTAGTGCCCGAGTTGGCTTCGCGTGCCCACCAGCAGAACATTGTGCCTGTTGTGAGCGAGGCAATCCGTCAGGCCGGCATCAGCCGTAGTGACATTGATGCCATCGCTTTCACCCGCGGCCCCGGATTGCCGGGCTCGCTTCATGTGGGCACAGCGTTTTCCAAGGGGCTTGCCCTGGCGCTCGACCGTCCACTTGTGGATGTGAACCACCTGCATGGGCATGTGCTGGCACACTTCATCAAAGAGGACGAGAACGCCTCTGTGCCCGATTTTCCGTTCCTGTGTCTGCTCATTTCGGGTGGGAACTCACAAATCATCGTGGTGAAATCGCCCTATGAAATGGAGATATTGGGCCAGACCATTGACGACGCCGCTGGCGAGGCCTTCGACAAGTGCGCCAAGTTGATGGGGTTGCCCTATCCAGGCGGCCCCTTGATTGACCAACTTGCCTCGGAGGGCGATGCCACCCGTTTCCGCTTTGCCAAGCCCCACATCGAAGGCTACAACTACAGTTTCAGTGGTCTGAAGACCTCGTTTCTCTACACGTTGCGCGATGCGCTCAAGGAGAACCCCGGTTTCATAGAGGAGAACAAACCCCATTTGGCTGCATCGTTGCAGAAGACCATTATCGACATCCTGATGGAAAAGTTCACACGAGCCATCAAAGACACCGGCATCAAGACCATAGCCATTGCCGGTGGTGTGTCGGCCAACTCGGGAGTGCGTGCCGCCGTGGACAGTTATGCCCGTCGACATCATCTGCGTGCCTTCATTCCCGCGCGCCGGTTCACGACCGACAATGCGGCGATGATAGCCGTTGCCGGCCATTATAAATACCTTAACCACGATTTTTGCGACATCACAGCACCCCCGTTTGCGCGTGTCATCATTTAACCAATCACTGAACAATCATGAAGTATTCCATCATAGTCATCGGTGATGAGTTGCTCATAGGCCAAGTCACCGACACCAACTCGGGTTGGATAGCCCGTCACCTGACCCCGTGGGGCTGGGACGTGGAGTGGGTAAAGGTCATTGCCGACGATTCCCGAGAAATCGGCAAAGCCATTGACGAAGCATTTGCCGTGACCGATGTGGTGCTGATGACCGGTGGCCTGGGACCAACGAAAGACGATATCACCAAACCCACGTTGTGCCGTTACTTTGGCGGTACGTTGGTCCACGATGAAGCCACTGCCCGCAACGTGGAGTGGGTGGTGAACCAGCGTCATCTCACGCTCAACGACTACACCCGCGCCCAGGCCATGGTTCCATCGTCGTGCCGCGTGATACAGAACCAGGTGGGCACCGCACCCATCATGTGGTTTGAGCGCGACGGCAAGGTGCTGGTGTCGATGCCGGGTGTTCCCTTCGAGACCGAGACCATGATGGAACGTGAAGTCATCCCTCAGTTATTGCGCCACTACAACAGCCATGAGCACATTGCTTACCGAACGTTTGTTGTGGTGGGGATTATTGAATCGTTGTTGGCCATGCGTCTGGATGAGTTTGAGCGCTCCCTGCCCACTACCATGCACCTTGCCTATCTGCCACAACCCGGACTTATCCGTCTGCGGTTGAATGGTATCATGTCCGACGAGAATGAGTTACAAGCCGCTATGGATTTTTACAGTTCTCGCTTGCATGAGATTTTGGGCGGAGCCATTGTGAGCGATGACGACAAGCCATTGGCGCAGATTGTGGGGGAACGGTTGCGGACGCGTGGGTTAACCCTGGCCACCGCCGAGAGTTGTACCGGAGGCAATATCGCGCATCAAATCACGGCCATTGCCGGCTGTAGCGACTACTATGTGGGTTCGGTGGTGAGTTACGACAACCAGATCAAGATTCGCCAACTGGGCGTTGCCGCCGACACGATTGCCGCGCATGGGGTGGTCAGTGAGCCAGTGGTGAGGCAGATGGTGGAAGGTGTGTGTGGACTGCTCAATACCGATTGCGCCGTGTCGACTTCGGGTATCGCAGGACCTGGCGGCGGCACACCCACCAAGCCCGTTGGAACCGTGTGGATGGCAGCCAAATGCGGCGATAGGGTAGTGTCGCAGATGCGTCATTATCCCGGTACCCGCGACCGCGTCATCACCCGTGCCACCACCGATGTGTTGCTGCTGTTGCTCTCGCTGCTCGACGGCCGCGATGTGACGGTTTGACCCTTCAATGGGCCAACCGCCTTGCTTGTGGCGGACGTGCTCGACCGCACGGCTGCCTACAAGACGCACAAGATGTGGGCGTTCATCACACCGGTTATCTCCCCATTCCCAATCGTTCTTGGCAGTTTTTTGCAGTCAATTTCTCAAGTTGGCCGTGAAAAATTGCAAATTTCTTTCTCAGTTGTAAAAAAAATCGTAATTTTGGGGTTAATTGTATAATTGTGTACCCGAATTGGGTAAACACACTAAATTTTTAGATTATGGAAACGCGTGAAATGTCTGAATCGAACGTCAATCTCGAGAAGGATGTAACCTTGACCCCCGAGGCCGCTCCCGTGGCTCCCGTGGTGGAAGAAACCCCAGTGGCTGTTGAGGAACCTGTCGAGGAAACAATCCCCGAGGCTCCTAAGGCCGAGGAAGTTATTAACCCTGAGCAAGAAAGTGCCGAGCCAGAGCCTGTCAGTGTGGCCGAGCCAGCGCCTGAACCCGAAGCCGAAGTTGCCGCAGAACCCGAGCCCGAGGCAGAACCCGAGCCCGAAGCCGAAGTTGCTGCGGAGCCTGAATCGGAGCCTGAACCGGCCCCGTCATTGGCCGAGTTGGGCAAGCCGGAGTTGGTGGCGATGCTGGAGCGTCTTGCCGAGCAACCCATTGAGACGGTAAAGGATGAGGTGCTGCAAATCAAGGCCGCTTTCTTTGCGATTCGCAAAGAGGAAATAGCCCAGGAAAAAGCCGAGTTCCTTGCCAAGGGTAACGAGGAGGCCGCCTTTGCTGTGAAGGAAGATCCCGAAGAGAACCGGGTGAAAGACCTGCTCAATCAAATCAAGGAGAAACGCGCCGAGTATAACGCCGCCCAAGAGGCTGTGCGTGAGGCCAATCTGCAAAAGAAACGCCAAATCATCGAGGAAATTAACCATATTATCGGTGACCCCGACAACATCAACCGTCACTACAACCGTGTGCAGCAACTGCAGCAGGAATTCAAGGCGGCAGGCAGTGTTCCCGCCACCGCCGATACCGAGGTGTGGAAGTCATTCCAAATGGCGATAGAGAAATTCTACGACTTGTTGAAAATAAACAAAGAGTTGCGCGACTACGACTTCAAGAAGAATTTGGAACAGAAGCAGCAACTTTGTGCCGACGCTGAGGCGCTCGACGATGAGGAAGACATCGTTGCCGCATTCAAGAAGTTGCAGGAACTTCACATCACCTGGCGTGAGACAGGCCCCGTGGCCAAGGAACTGCGCGAGGATTTGTGGGCCCGCTTCAAGGCCGCCTCAAGTATTATCAACAAAAAGTATCAGAGTTACTTTGAGGAGCGTAAAGGCATGGAGAAAGAAAATGCCGATGCCAAGACAACATTGTGCGAACGGATAGAGGAAATCAAAACCGATGACCTCAAAACCTATGCCGCATGGGACGAAGCCACAAAGAAAATCATCGCGCTGCAAGAGGAGTGGAAGAAACTGGGCTTTGCCTCGCGTAAGGTCAATGCCCAACTGTTTGCCCGTTTCCGTAAGGCCTGTGACGAATTCTTCGGGCTGAAGGCCGACTTCTTCAAGCGCATGAAGGAAGAACTTGCCGCCAATCTGGCCAAGAAAAACGAATTGTGCGAGCGTGCCGAGGCCTTGAAGGACAGCACCGACTGGAAGAAGACCACCGATGCACTGGTGGCACTCCAAAAAGAATGGAAGACCATTGGCCCCGTGGTGAAAAAACACAGCGACGCCGTGTGGAAACGCTTCATTGCTGCCTGTGACCATTTCTTTGAGGAGAAGAAGAAACAGACCAGCAGCGTGCATGCAGTGGAGCATGAGAACATGAAAGCCAAGAAAGAGGTGATTGCACAAATCAAGGCAGCCCTTGAATCGGAAGATCCAGAGGCCGGTGCCCAAAGCATCCGCGACCTGATGGCCCGCTGGCAATCGATTGGCCATGTTCCTTTCAAGGAAAAAGACAAACTCTATGCCGAGTACCGCGAGGCTGTGGACCAAGCATTCGAGAAGTTTGACATGAAAGCCGTGCGTGCCAATCTGTCGAGTTTTGAAAGTTCCCTTAGCCAACTGGGTGGCGACAAGGCATTCCATGAGCGCGACCGACTTGTGAGAACCTATGAGCAACGTTGCAGCGAACTGAAAACCTACGAGAACAATCTGGGCTTCTTCAACGCGCAGTCGAAGAGCGGCAACAGCATTGTCAAGGAAATGGAGCGCAAGATAGCCAAGTTGCGCGATGAGATAGCCTTGCTGGAGCAGAAAATCAAACTGATTGACGAGAAAATCTGATTGACTGCAAGATAGAAAAGTCATCACCGTGAGAGGAAAAGGCCGATACGGGCAATTTATCAAATGGCTGTTCAGCGCCGTCGACATGTTGGTGTTGAATGCGGCTTACTTCGTAACCTGCTGGTACAACGAAGTGAATGACGTGTTCTTCTCCAAGATTGTATGGCTCATGCTCAACGTAGCCTATGTGGTGGTGATTTATTTCTTTGGCGACATACACAACAAGCGCGTGGTCTATGCCGACCGCGTGCTTGTTGAGGTTGTCAAGTCGGTGCTGATGCACGTGGCAATCTTTGTGACCTTGTTGTCGTTCTTGGATTTAACCGAGACCTCCTGGCAAGTCATTGCCAGGTTCTACCTGCTGTTCTTTGTGGGGCTGAGCCTGTGGTGGATTGGCTCCCGCAAACTGATCAAAGCCTACCGTACACGAGGCTTCAACTACAAGCGCATCGTGGTGATAGGAGGTGGCACGGTAGGTATTCGGCTGATGGAAGAATTGCAAAGCGACCAGGGCTACGGTTACCGTATCATGGGTTTCTTTGACGACAATCCGCGTGCCCGTTCAGTGGCTGGATACAAAGGCAATCTGGATGCGGTGGAGGATTTTGTCAAGGACAACCTCATCGATGAGATGTACTGCACCGTCCCCGACAATGACAATCAGAATGTGTCGCGCATGATCCGAGTGGCCGACAAGAATGCCGTCGACTTTTACTATGTGCCTCAGTTTGGGCGCAATGTGACCCGAAAATTTGAGTTGTACTCAATAGGGAATGTGCCAGTGATGGCTGTGCGTCCCTATCCGTTGAGCGGTACATTGAACCGTGCCATTAAGCGGGCATTTGACTTGTTTGTCTCGTCGATAGTGTTGATTCTATCTCCCCTGATACTCATTCCTGTGGCCATAGGCATCAAACTGTCATCCCGGGGTCCTATCTTCTTCACTCAGTTGCGTACCGGTTATCGTGGCCGTGAATTCAACTGCTACAAGTTCCGTACCATGCGGGTGAATGACAGGGCCGACAGTCTGCAAGCATCCAAGGATGACCCCCGCAAGACGCGCTTTGGCAATTTCTTGAGGCGAACCAGCATCGACGAGTTGCCACAGTTTTTCAATGTGCTGAAAGGGGAGATGTCGATAGTTGGTCCTCGTCCCCACATGGTGCTTCAGACTGAAATGTACAGTGAACTTATCGACAAGTACATGTTGCGGCACACCATCAAACCCGGCATCACCGGGTGGGCTCAGGTGAATGGCTACCGCGGCCAGACCGATGAGTTGTGGAAAATGGAAAAAAGGGTGGAATACGATGTGTGGTATGCCGAGAACTGGAACTTCATGCTCGACTTGAAAATCATATTCCTCACGGTAGTAAACGTTTTCAGGGGGGACACCAACGCATTCTGAGGCCCCCTTTCACGACTGGGATTTATTGTGTTTGAATACCTATTCGAGGTCAACCACAGTGATTCCTGCCCCACCAAATTGAACATGTTCATCACGGTAGGATTTCACACCGGCCACGGTGCTGAGATACTGACGTATGACCTCACGCAGCACTCCTGTTCCGGTGCCGTGCAGGATGCGCACCCGCTGATGATTGAACTGGATGGCGTCATCGATGAAGTAGGTGACAGCCTGCAACGCCTCGTCCACCCGCATTCCTCTCACATCGATATCGGGCTTGAAGTGGAGTTGTCGTGCTCTGATTTCGTCGGAGGTTGTTTTTCCCACCGATGACTCGCGTTTTCGCTCGGCTTGCCGCATTGTGCGTTCGAGTTTCGTTGTCTCGACCCGTGTTTTCAGGTTTCCGAAAGCCACCAGTGCATACTTTTCGTCGACACTCATGATGGTTCCCACGGTGGTGGATCCCTTCATCAGCACATTGTCTCCCACTTGCAGTTGCGTGGTGGTTGCGGTTTTCTCGTTTTTCTTATCGTTTGTTTTCCTTTTCCTGGGTTGATGCTTGGGCCTCAGTTCTTGAAGGTGCTGTGGCTGCGCGTCGCCTTCTTTTTCCAGCCTTTGTTTGAACTCTTCGAGTTGTTGCCGAATCTCTTTCGTTTTCTCTTTCTCGGCTTGAATTTCACGAATTTCGCGAATGGTGTGCTCGATTTGCGCATTGCTCTGCGACAGGATGTTGCGTGCTTCGTCTTTCGCCTCCCGGATAATGGCCCGGTGTTCATCGGCCAGTCGCTCCATGCGTGCCTCGTAGTCGTTGATAATGGTGTCGAGTCGCTTCTCTTTTATGCGGATTTCGTGCCGCTTGTTTTCCCAGTATCGCCGGTCGCGCACGATGTCGAGCAAATATCGGTCCATGTTGATATAGTCACTGCCCACGATGTCGCTTGCTTTGTCAATGACATCCTGTGCCAGACCAATTTTCCGTGCAATCTCAATGGCGAAAGAACTGCCTGGGTATCCTATCGACAACTGAAACAGCGGCTGCATGTGCTGCCGGTCGTAGAGCATGGCGCCATTGACGATGCCCTGGGTCTCGTCGGCAAAATGCTTCAGGTTTTGGTAGTGTGTTGTGATCACGCCAAAAGTGCGCTGCAAGTTCAGTTTTTCCAGAATAGCCTGAGCAATGGCACCGCCGATTTGTGGCTCGGTACCGCTGCCAAACTCATCAATGAGTACGAGCGAGTGCTTGTCGGCCCGCGTGATGAACGTCTTCATGTTCTGCAGGTGTGAACTGTATGTGCTCAGGTCGTCTTCGATGGACTGTTGGTCACCGATGTCGATGAAAATATTGGAGAAGAATCCCATGTGTGAGTTGTCGTAGACGGTGGGCAGTACCCCACATTGCATCATGTATTGTACCACCCCCACAGTTTTCAGACAAACCGACTTTCCGCCGGCATTGGGCCCTGAGATGAGCAGGATGCGCTGGTTGCTGTCGAGCGTGATGTTGAGGGGAACCACTTCTTTTCCTTGTTCACGCAAGGCAAGCAACAAGGCAGGATGGATGGCATGGAACCACTCGATGTGTGGCTGTTTGCCGATGTGTGGCAGTTGTCCACCCACCTCGGTGGCAAACAGAGCCTTGGCTCGCACAAAGTCGAAAACACCCAGCGTTTCGTAAGTGCTCAACAACTCGTCGGAGTGTGGCCTGATCATGTCGGTGATCTCGGTGAGAATGCGAATGATTTCGCGGGCAATCTCGGCCTCAGTTTCACGAATGCGGTTATTGGCCTCGACAATTTCTTCAGGCTCGATGAACACCGTTTTTCCCGATGCCGACTCGTCGTGAACGATGCCACGCACTTTGCGCTTGTACATGGGTGCCACGGGGAGCACCAAGCGGCCGTCGCGCACCGAGGGTTGCACATCATTGTCAAGGATGCCTTCCTGTCGGCCCTGTGCAATGATTCGTCGCAGGGTGCCACTGATGCTTGCCTGCACGTGTGCCAGTGTAGCGCGTAATTCGCTCAGGTGTGGAGATGCGTTGTCCTTCACATTTCCGGCTTTATCGAGGATGGCGCCAATGGCGTTCACTATTTCTGGAAATGGTTGCAGGCTTGTGGTGAGAGCCT
Organism: uncultured Bacteroidales bacterium; assembly: GCA_902782545.1. Taxonomy (GTDB): domain Bacteria; phylum Bacteroidota; class Bacteroidia; order Bacteroidales; family Muribaculaceae; genus Sodaliphilus. The sequence continues at coordinate 920 of CACZNP010000115.1, read as the reverse complement.
TCAGGGCGGGGTAGGAGGTGTGTCCTTCATCGTCCACCCTGAAGAATTTCAGGATTTCGGCAATGGTCGTCAAGGATCGTTGCAGGTTGAACAGGCTCTCGGCCGCGATGAACGACCCCGGAGTGCCGATTGCTTTGAGAGTTGGGCGCAGGTCAAAGAAATGGTTGAGGGGGAACTCTTTCTTTGATTGCAGAATGGCTAAAAACTCATTGGTTTGTTGAAGCCATCGCATTACGGTGTCGGGGCTCGTGGAGAAGTGCATGTCCTGGGCATGTGAGTATCCCAAAGAGCAAATGCATCGCTTTTCAATCTCGTGCCTGATGGTATCGAATCCTATTTTTTGTTCAAAATTTGAGGGGTAAATCATGAGAGAATTATCTGAATATCAAAATGCTATGTCGATTTTTTCACATCAAGAAATGAAGGGTTTTGCTCTTGTGCGCGAGGTGTGATTTGTTTGGAGTCCATGTGTGATTGCCGGCATCGGGAGCAAGTCGCACCGATTGCGTCCCGTAGTGCTTGTTGATGGAGTCGATGGATTGCATGAGCCGCCTTTGCTTGGCGTGGTCGATGTCATCAAACAGGTTGAGTTGCACGTTGTTGTCGGGAGTCAATTGTGTGGCGAGAACCCCAGCCCGGCGATAGCCATACCCCTTGCGAAAAATGCAGAGCAGAGCCTTGACAGCCGTTTCCACAATCAGTTGAGTGCTCGCAGTTGGGGTGGGCAAGTTGATGGTGCAGGCGTTTTCATAGTATGGGAGGTCGGTCCTGTGTCGGTCGCCCCAAACCATCACGGAGATTGTTCCGGCCACCACATGGTCGTCGCGGAGGCGCTTGGCACACATTTGAGCAAACGAAACCACGGCATCGTGAACACTGTCGAGTTCTGTGACGATATGGCCAAAGGTGCGGGAGTGCAT
>CACZNP010000114.1 GCA_902782545.1 uncultured Bacteroidales bacterium | reverse complement strand
GGCGGTATCTATGTGCCGGCCAACCAGGCGGTGATTCACCAGTATGTGCGCGAGGAAATGGCCAAGTGCGGCAACATGATTCTGGGAAGCGACAGTCACACCCGTTATGGCTCACTGGGCAACATGGGCGTGGGTGAAGGCGGTGGCGAACTGGTGAAACAGTTGCTTCGCAACACCTGGGACATCAACGCACCCGAGGTGGTGCTCGTTTGGCTCGAAGGCACCCCCAAGAAGGGCGTGGGCCCGCACGATGTGGCCATCTCGCTGGTGAAAGCCACCTTCGAGAGCGGTGTGGTGAAGAACAAAGTCTTGGAATTCGCTGGTCCTGGCGTGAAAAACTTGCCCATCGACTTCCGCAATGGCATCGACATCATGACCACCGAGACAACCTGCTTGAGCAGCATCTGGGTGACCGACGATGAGGTGCGCCACCACTATGAGATACACAAACGCCCACAGGATTTCCGCGAACTGAAACCCGGTGATGTGGCCTATTATGACATGATGATCAAGATTGACCTGTCCACTCAGGAATCAATGATCGCACTCCCCTTCCATCCGTCGAACGCCTACACCATCCACGAACTGCAAGCCAACCCAGTGGAAATCATGAAGAAAATCGAGGAAGAGGCCCAAAAGAAATTTGGCGACAAGGTGGATGTGCATTTGGTTGACAAGGTTCGCGACGGCAAGGTCTATGCCGACCAGGGTATCATTGCCGGTTGCTCGGGTGGTACCTACGACAACCTGTCGGCGGCCGCAGCCATCATGAAGGGCAAAACCATCGGCAACGATTACTTCACCATGTCGACCTATCCGCAGTCAACGCCTGTCTATCTGGCCACAACACGCAACGGCATCGCCGAGGAACTGTTGGAAGCCGGAGCCGTCATCAAGCCTGCATTCTGCGGTCCGTGCTTTGGCGCTGGCGATGTGCCGGCCAACAATGGCTTGAGCATCCGCCACACAACCCGCAACTTCCCCAACCGTGAGGGTTCCAAACCCGGTCAGGGACAATTGTCGCTGGTGTGTCTGATGGACGCACGCTCCATTGCTGCCACGGCTGCCAATGGTGGTGTGATCACCGCAGCCACAGATGTAGACTACACCGACGAGCACAAGCCCTACGATTTCGATGCCCGTATTTACCAGCACCGTGTGTATTACGGCTTCGGCAAAGAAGACGACACGCTGGCACTCCGATACGGTCCCAACATCAAAGACTGGCCCACCATGTACCCGCTGCAAGAAAACATGTTGCTGGAGTTGGCCGCCGTCATTCATGACCCCGTGACCACCACCGACGAGTTGATTCCATCGGGTGAGACCAGCAGTTACCGCTCCAACCCGCTGAAGTTGTCGGAGTTTGCACTGAGCCGCCGCGTGCCTGAGTATGTGGGAATTAGCAAGCGTATTCAGCAAGAAGACCTGGCTCGCCGGGCAGGCAATTGCCCCGCACATGTGCTGGAGGCTTTGCAGGCTGTCGGCGCTAAGGCCGAAGACACCTCATTTGGCTCGTGCGTGTTCGCCAACCGTCCTGGCGATGGATCGGCCCGTGAGCAAGCCGCATCGTGCCAGAAGGTGCTGGGTGGTGATGCCAACATCTGCTACGAGTACGCTACCAAGCGCTATCGCTCCAACTGTATCAACTGGGGCATTGTACCCTTCACTATCAGCAAAGAGACTCCGTTTGAGTATGAGCCGGGCGACATGGTGTTCATTCCCGGTTTGCGCCGCGCTCTGCTCGATGGCAAGGAGGAAATCGATGCCAAGATGATTACCAAGCAAGGTGTGAGCGACATCCACCTCTTCTTCCAGAATCTTACCGCCGACGAGCGACAGATTCTGGCCGATGGCTGCTTAATGAACTATTACAAAAACAAGAAATAAACCATTATCAACACAACTATGAAAGAAAGAATTAAAATGACCACTCCGCTGGTCGAAATGGATGGCGATGAAATGACCCGAATCCTGTGGAAGATGATTAAGGATGAACTCATTTTGCCGTTTGTCGACCTCAAAACCGAGTATTTCGACCTGGGATTGGTAAAACGTGACGAAACCCGCGACCAAATCACCATCGATGCCGCCGAGGCCACCAAGAAACTGGGGGTTGCCGTGAAATGCGCTACCATCACGCCCAACCTCAAACGCATGGACGAGTACAAACTGCACGAGATGTGGAAGAGCCCCAACGGCACAATCCGCTCCATCCTCGACGGTACGGTGTTCCGCGCACCCATCACATTGCCCAGCATCAAGCCGGCCGTGCGCAATTGGGAAAAACCCATCACCATTGCCCGTCACGCCTACGGCGACGTGTACAAGAGTGTGGAACTGCGTGTCGATGAGCCCGGTGTGGCCAAGTTGGTGTTCGACGGCGAAAGTGGCAAGCACGACGAAGTGGTGATTCAAAACTTCAAGGGTGCCGGTGTGCTGCAAGGCATGCACAATCTGGACAAATCCATCCGTTCGTTTGCACACAGTTGCTTCAAGTTCGCCATCGACACCAAGCAGGATTTGTGGTTCTCAACCAAGGACACCATCAGCAAGAAATACGATGCCCAATTCCGCATCATCTTCGAGGAGGTCTATGAGCAAAACTACAAGGCCGACTTCGAAAGATTGGGACTGGAGTACTTCTATACCTTGATTGACGACGCTGTGGCTCGCGTGATTCGCAGCAAGGGTGGCTACATCTGGGCATGCAAGAACTACGACGGCGATGTGATGAGCGACATGGTTTCCACCGCATTCGGGTCTCTGGCTATGATGACGAGTGTGCTGGTGAGCCCCGACGGCAACTATGAGTACGAAGCCGCACACGGCACAGTCACCCGCCACTACTACAAGTATCTGGCCGGCGAGGAAACGTCGACCAACCCCATCGCCACCATCTTTGCTTGGAGCGGTGCTCTGCGTAAGCGCGGCGAGAAGGATGGCATCAAAGAACTCATGAACTTTGGCGACCAACTGGAAGGTGCATGCTTCGACACACTCAACAGCGGTGTCGTCACCAAGGACTTGGTGAACCTCATGGAAGGCGTGGAGGCTAAGGCGGTGAACAGCGCCGACTTCATCAAGGCCATCCGTGGTCATCTGGAGGAAAGACTCGCATGAACTTAGGGAAATCACCCCGTTGAATCAACAAGACTCCCGGCCTGCAACTTGCGGACCGGGAGTTTGTTTTGGTTTTCAGGAACAACAGCACCCTACATTGTCATTTGTTCATCAAGATGCTCACCAGCATTGTCACATCGGCGATGCCTGTTTCACCATCGCCGTTCACATCGCTATTATTGTTTTCGGATTGGTCAAGGATTAACGAAACCAACTGGGTCACATCGGCAATGCTTACCTCGCCATCGCCGTTCACATCTCCTTTGAGGTTTTCAGCACCAGATACAGTAAACTCTACTCTGTACATGGAGTTACCGTTATTGTAGTGGAACATCTTACCGTTATCACCATAACGAGCAACGAAGTTGAACCACAATTGATACTTCTTTCCATTTTGCAACCCACGCAACACATCGATAGCCGCTGGCAACTGCCACAATGTCTCAGAACGTTTGGTAAATTGCACGCTGGACCAGCCTGGCTCGTTACCCTGGTCTTCCACAACCTTGTAATCCATAAACACTTCGGTGATGTTCTCTCCATTGGGCATTACTTGAGCGTCAATACCATTAAGCTTGAATACACTCACATTACCGGCATCTATCGTTGGCATATCAGCCGCAGGAATTGACTTGCTGAAAGTGTCGTCATTGAACGTGACGTTTACATCCACCCCGGTAAATCTTGGCCCCGGTTGCTGGCCTTCACCCACAATGAAGTGGAAACGGCATTCCTCACTTTTCCCTTTCTCATTGAGGAAATAATACTTCCCGTTATTGTCGACAATCTGCCACATTACCTCCAGCACATAGTTTCCGGAGGGCAGGTCGGCGAGAACATCTCGGTTAAGGTTGCTGGCTTCGTATTGCCACACTCCGTCTTCGGCATAATAGTTCATCGACTGATAATCAATTCGGTTCCATTGGCTCTGCTCTCCCTCAGGATGAACCTTGTACTGCAACGACACATCCTTTGATGAAATGCCTTCCAGCATTTTCACCTTAAGCATGAAGCCGTCAATATACAACGTGCTCACCTTACCCAAGTTCTGGTCATCGCGCAAGCAGTGGGCTTGGCCATCGTAGTAATACCAGCGAGTCTCGTTAAGGTCGGGCGAATCGCCCATAACCAGTTCCACACCAGCAGTAAGGTCATTGAGAAAACTCACCGGATCTTCTGGGGCGGGACGGAAAGTCACTTTGTAGTTATAACCGCCGTTGTTGTAGTAGAATTTGGCGCCATCGCCATCGGTACCCTCCACATACAGTTCCAGCGTATAGGCCTTTCCAACCTCTAAGCCTTCCAATAAGTCGAAATCCACGCCGCTCAGGCCCCACTGACCCTCGGCAATCTTGCTGCCCGGCACCGACATCCACTCACTGGGAGCTGAGCCTTTTTCATAAATAGTTCCTTTAAGCACCACGCTCTGCACAGTGCCTGTTGTGGTTGTCAAGAAACCATTGATTCTAAACACGTTATCGGGTTCTTCCAACTCAACGCCGTTCTGTGGAAAACCCGTTGGGGGCAATTCTTGCGTCTCAGATCCATTGGACACTGTCATGTAAAGCGACAGACTCGTGAACTGCGATGCACTCATCGTCAACGTTGCTATTATAGCCAGCAACAATAGGCTAAACCTCTTCATGTTTTTCATGACTTATCTAAATGATTATGTTAGTTTAACAATTATTTTTAGCAAATATACCCATTCCGATGCTCATTTACAAGAGTTTCTGCACTTTTTTCAAAAAACTACAGAAAAAAGCCATCTTAACTCCTTTTATTCCTTATCACTGAGATACTGCTTGATATAGAGTTGACAATTAGCCACCAACTCATCGTACCACGCTTGGCCATAACAGGCAATGAGCGGTTCTTTCAAAAACTCATACAGACGGATGCCGCGCGCACGCCCCAGCACCTCGGCGCACTTGCAGATTTTCCAGCGGTGATAGTTCACTGCATCGTAGCAATCGTAGTGCTTGATGCGAACAGGATAGAGATAGCACGAAATGGGTTTGCGCCAATCAATACGGCCGGCACGGTAGGCACGTTCAATGGCACAAGAACACAAGCCTCCTGGTTCATAGCACGAAAACACGCAGTTGCCGTCGTCTACAATACTGGTTACCAATTCACCTTCTGGGTCATGGTAGGCCACGCCTTGCTCACGAATGACTTCTTGCGCACGGGGCAACAGGTCGTCCCATATCTCGGGAAGCACCTCTTTCAGTTTCTTGTACTCTGATTGAGTGATGGGGGCTCCGGCGTCGCCCTCAATACAACACGCACCCAGGCACTTTTCCAAGTCGCAGCAGAAAAAGCGCTCCACCAAATCAAGGCTAACCAACGTATTATCCCCTATCTGAAACACGCCTCACACCTCCTGTTCAACTCTTGAATAACCACTTAATTTCTCGCAACCTACAAATTTGACAAGGCGTGCTCGAGTTCGGTGCTGGATAGTTTCAAATGCAACTCGCCCTTGTAAGCATAGGAGATATTGCCGGTCTCCTCGCTCACCACCACAGCCACCGCATCGGTGGCCTGGGCTATGCCCAACGCCGAACGGTGACGCAGTCCCAAATAGCGAGGCAATGAGGTGTCGTGCGAAACAGGGAGGATACACCCGGCACTTTTCACCTTGTCGCCGGCTATGATGAGTGCACCATCATGGAGTGGACTGTTTTTGAAGAAAATATTCTCAATCAGGCGGGTGTTGATGTTGGCATCTATCACATCACCCGTGCGCTCGTAATCATCAAGCGGCATTTGTCGCTGAACGACAATCAAGGCGCCGGTCTTGGACTTTGCCATGCTCATGCAAGCATACACCACTGGCATGATCCAGCGCTTACTGGCCTCGGAGGCATCGCGATGCTTGAACAAGTTGCTCACAAACCGCAAACCTTTGTGCGTAGAACCCAATTCGGTGAGGAATCGCTTGATCTGATCCTGGAAGAGAATCACCAAAATGAACAGACCGATGTCGATGAACTTGTCCATGATGGTGCCGATGAGCCTCATCTCGAATATCTTGTACATCACCACCCAGGCAATCACAAAAGCCAGCACTCCGATAAACACACTCAACGTGCCAGTGTCCTTCATCGTGCGGTACACATAGTAGAGCAGTGTGGCCACGAGCAGGATATCTATCAGGTCCTTGATTCCAAAAAGAGAAAATATGTTCATTCCAACTCAATTATCTTGATTGATTAATAATTCAGTAAGTTTTCGGGCCTCAACCGCGGCGCGAACATCGTGAACACGCAAAATGTGGGCCCCCGCAAGCAAGGCGGCCGTGTTGAGCACTGTGGTGCCATTGAGGGCCTCGCCGGCTTCCACCTCCAGCACACGGGTCACCATCGACTTGCGCGACATGCCCACCAACAGAGGAACATCCAATGAGTGGAACAACTCCAAATCGTGCAGCAAACGGTAGTTTTGGGCAACAGTCTTGGCAAAGCCAAAACCCGGGTCGGCAATCACATCGTTCACACCAGATTGGTGCAACTCATCGATTCGACGGGCAAGCCACTCGAGCACCTCGGCCGTCACGTTGTCATAATCTGTCAATTGTTGCATATTCGTCGGTGTTCCTCGCATGTGCATCACTACTGAGGGTACCCGCAGGCGAGCCATGGTGGCACCCATATCGGGGTCGAGCGTGCCACCCGAAATGTCATTGATGATGTGAGCGCCAAACTCCTCCACACAACAAGCCGCCACACGCGAACGGAAAGTATCCACCGAGATGAGTACATGCTCAGGAACAACACGGCTCAACACAGGCAGAGCCCATCGTAACCGTTGCATTTCCTCAGCCTCATCAACCAACTCAGCACCGGGACGGGTGGAACATGCACCCACATCTATCACATCGGCTCCCTCAGCAACCAGTTGCCGCACGAGCGATTCCAGCGCGGCCAAGCCAGTGGCACGGCTATGGGCATAAAATGAGTCGGGGGTCACATTCACAACTCCCATGATCCACGGATGGTGAATCGTCACCAGCCGACCGGCAATGTTCAGGCTGTAAGGTACAAATTTGTGCATCACTCGCATGCCTTCCTTAGCATAACT
>CACZNP010000113.1 GCA_902782545.1 uncultured Bacteroidales bacterium | reverse complement strand
TCCCAGATAATGTTCAATGAGACAGTCGTGGTTCATGGAAAATGAGTGGCTCAGTGGTTGGCGATGTGGTAGATAGCCGTCATGGCTTCTGTGTCAAGTGCTTCGATGCTGCCCAAAGTTATGGTGCCTCCACGGCTGGCCGTTTGCACCATTGTGGCAATTTCCTCGTCGGTAACGGGCCGGTCAAGCAATTCCACGATAGATGTGGGCATTCCTATCTGCCGATACCATTGCTCCATGGCCTCGATGCCAAGCATGGCAGTGCGCTCCAAGTCGGCAAAATCGCAAGTCACTCCCATCACATTCACCGCAAATTGCACAAAACGGTTCACGTGGCGGGGCATCACATAGCGTGCCCAACTGCCCCACAGTGCCGCCAGTCCGGCTCCATGAGTGACTCCAAACATGGCGCTCAATTCATGCTCCAGTCGGTGAGTGGCAAAATCTTTCTCATATCCACACTCGGTCAGGTCGTTGTGAGCCAGTGAGCCTGCCCACATGATTTGAGCACGGTGGCGGTAGTCGGTGGGATTCCGCAGCACTTCGATGGCGCTGTCGCGCACTGTGCGCAGCAGGCCTTCGGCCAACGCGTCGGTGAGCGGCATGTCGTCGAAGCGGCAAAAATAGCGTTCCATGGTGTGCATCATGATATCAGTGGCTCCGGCTGCAGTCTGGTAAGGGGGCAGGGTGAAAGTGCGCTCGGGGTTCATGATGGCAAACTTGCAGCGACACAGGTCGCTGTTCACGCCACGCTTGAGGGGGTGGGGTGTCTCGTCGTTGGTAATGACACAACTGCTGCTCATCTCGCTGCCGGCGGCTGGGATGGTGAGCATGCACCCCACAGGTACACAAGCCTGCGGTCTGGCCTTTCCGGCCCACAAATCCCACACATCCCCATCGTAGCACACGCCATAGGCAATGGCTTTTGCTGAGTCAATCACTGAGCCGCCACCAATGGCCAGAATAAAATCCACTTGCTCGTTGCGGCACAGTTCAATGCCGCGGCGCACCATGCTCAGCACGGGGTTTGGCACGACTCCGCCCAATTCCACGGTGTGGATGCCAGCCCGTTTAAGCAAGGCCAAAGCCTTGTCGAGCAGCCCGCTGCGACGAGCGCTGCCGCCACCGTAGTGCACCAGCACGCGTGAGCCACCAAACTGTTGCACCAGCGTGGCCACTTGTTCTTCACTCTCCTTGCCAAACACCACCCGGGTTGGAGTGTAATAAACAAAATCTTTCATGTTCCAATTGTTGATTTTTCTGAGAAAACACTCATCAGACAATGACAGCCAGAGGTGTTCTCAGTAAAAACGTATTTTAGTTTTTGTTCTTTGATGTTACGATGAAATCTTTTTCACAAAGATAGTAATTTGTTTGCATTTGGCCTAACTTAACACGAAGTTTGCGAAATAAACACTCTGAAGAAATGGATTGCGATTTGAGAAGTGTTCCGTTGCAAACGCGACACGATGTCCTTTTGTCTATTGTTTTTGCTCGGTGTCAATTGTTAAGTAGTGACTTTTCACCGCAAATATTTGCCCGAATTGCCTTTTTCGACTAACTTTGCATAGGTTACTTTGAATCATTGATTATGAAAACGAGAGTCACTGAGTTGTTTGGGATAGAATTGCCCATCATTGCCGGCGGCATGGTGTGGTGTAGTGGATGGCGATTGGCTGCGGCGGTGAGCCGTGCCGGTGGACTGGGCCTGATAGGCGCGGGGTCCATGAACGCCGATGTGTTGCGTGAGCACATCTCCAAGTGTCGTGAGGCGGTCGGTGATAAGCCCTTTGGGGTGAACATGCCCCTGATCAAGCCTGATGCAGCCCAACTGATGGAGGTTGTGGCCCAGGAACAAGTTCCTGTGGTGTTCACAAGTGCCGGAAGCCCCAAGAAATGGACTTCGTGGCTCCATGAGCATGGCATCAAGGTGGCCCATGTGGTTGCATCAAGCCTGTTTGCGCGCAAGTGCGAGGAGGCCGGTGTGGACGCAGTAGTGGCCGAAGGGTTTGAGGCCGGAGGGCATAATGGCCGGGAGGAAACCACCACATTGTGTTTGATTCCCGCTGTTCGTCGGGCAACAAGTCTTCCGCTGATAGCCGCCGGCGGTATTGCAACAGGCGATGCCATTTTGGCGATGAGGGTGCTGGGCGCTGAGGGAGTGCAACTGGGCACTCGTTTTGCTTTGACGCAGGAAAGCAGTGCCAGTGAGGCTTTCAAACTTCGTTGTTTGGATTTGAACGAAGGCGACACGCGGTTGCTGTTGCGCAAGTTGTCGCCCACGCGCCTTGTACGCGGCGGTTTTTATGATAGCATCGAGCAGGCCGAGAACCGAGGGGCCAGTGGTGAGGAATTACTTGAAATCATCGGTGTCGGGGCCTCTCGTCGCGGCATCTATGAAGGCGATATCGACAATGGCGAATTGGAGATCGGTCAAGTGGCCTCACTGCTCAAAGGACGCAACGTGGAAACCGTTGAACAGGTGATGCGTGAACTGACCGAAGAATATGCGCAAGCCCTGCGGCAAGTCCAGAATTTTTAGTATCTTTGCAGCATTGTTTAATTCATCTAAAAAATGAAAGACTATGCAATGGTTTGAATGTAAAGTGAAATACGACAAAATGGTGCCTGAGGCCGGCGGACAGAAAGTTGTGACAGAATCTTATCTGGTCGATGCTCTGTCGTTTACCGAGGCCGAGTCACGCATCACCGAGGAGATGCAACCCTTTGTGAGCGGAGAGTTTTCTGTGACTGCTGTTCGCCGTATCAACTTGAGTGACGTGTTTTACCATGAGGGCGGTGACCGATGGTACAAAGTGAAGACCAATTTCATAACGATTGATGAGAAAACGGCTGTTGAGAAAAAAACGGCCACTTTCCAGTTGGTGCAGGCCAGCAACTTTAAAGAAGCGCTGGATGTTTTCATGGAGGGCATGAAAGGCACCATGGCCGATTTTGAAATAGCCTCAATAACCGAGACTGCGCTGATGGATGTGTTTGCCGCCGACCTGCAGCACACCCTGGCCGACAAAAAATAATCCAGAGCGAAGTGACCCAGATTCAGAAAAATATCACTGAATTAAAAGAGCAATTGCCGCAAGGTGTTCGACTTGTGGCTGTGTCAAAGTATCACCCTGTGGAGGAGTTGATGGAGGCGTATGATGCAGGGCAACGCCTGTTTGGAGAGAGCCGTGCGCAGGAACTGGTCGCAAAAGCGCCTGAGTTGCCCAAGGACATCTGCTGGCACTTCATCGGCCACCTGCAAAAAAACAAGGTGCGCGCCATCATGCCTTATGTCGCTGTCATCGAGAGTGTGGACAGCGTGAAGTTGCTTAGACTGATAGAGAAAGAAGCAGAGCGCATCGACCGCACCGTTGACGTGCTGCTGCAGTTGCATGTGGCACAAGAGGAGACCAAGAGCGGCTTCAGTGTCGATGAGGTGCTGGAGGCAGCCGAAGCAGGTCAATTGACCGAGGGGCTTCCCCATGTGAATGTGTGCGGTGTGATGGCCATGGCTTCCCTTACCGATGACATGGACCAGGTTGCCAAAGAATTTGACCTCGTGCGTCGCACTTACATCACTTTGAAGGACGGCTGCTTTGATGAGAGCGAGTATTTCAATGAGTTGAGCATGGGCATGAGCGATGACTGGCGCATTGCCGTGGACTGCGGCTCCACTATGGTGCGAATAGGGTCTGCCATCTTCGGGCCAAGAGAGTACTGACATTTAGCAATCACACATTATTAAATATTCAAAAACCTTTTACAACAATTTTGACTAACATGACAAACAATCAGACAAAGAAAAACGGGAGCATTCTCGCCATTGTGACGATGATGTTCCTCTATGCAATGATTGCATTCGTGACTAATCTGGCTGCCCCCATTGGTATGGTGATGAAGAACGACCCCGAGGTGGGAGGTTCCAACTTCCTGGCCATGATGGGTAACTTCATGAACTTCCTTGCCTA
>CACZNP010000112.1 GCA_902782545.1 uncultured Bacteroidales bacterium | reverse complement strand
TGTGGAATTGCTTGTGTTGCCCGACTATTTGATGGTGGGGACAGACTCGGATTATGTGCGCATGCCCATGAGTCCTATAGCCGCCCATAGAATTGCGTCGGAGATGGATTGCTCATTGCCCACGGCCTACATGGTTGACCGCATCAACGACGTCGCCGAAGGTGCCCTGGACATCTTTGCCTTCCGCCCTCGCGGCAATCGCAACAGCGACCCAATCGTGTATCAGGACCACAATCATGTGCTTGTGCGGATGTTTGAAATGCGTGGATACCGTTTGGGACAGTTCATCTCGGGCTTGAAAAAGGATATCATCCAAACGTGTTGGCGCCGGTTGTCGCCTCAGTATCCGCACGAGGTGGTCATTTACGGTTGGCACCATCCCGATGGCCATGCGCAACAACCCATTTTCTTACGTCATGCCGACTACTATGCCGATTACAGTCACGGGGTGAGGCTGGTGAGCAATCATGTGGTGATAGACGGGAAAGAACACGACCTGAGGCAGGTGTTGCGTGACCCCGTGTTGTTCAAATTGTTGAGTGACGAGCCGAGAGCGCTGGATTAAGCGTGCAGAATCTTATATATGAGTTCTTTGAGGAGATCGTACTCGTCCTGGCGCTACTCGATTCCTTTTGACATGGTATCGGTTTCCCTCAGGAAGTGAATGACGTGTGTGCATGCTGTGGCGTTGTAGTTGCGCGTGGCTTCACGGAGTTTGCGCAATCGAAAAGGTGATTTTGTGCCTGCTGCTGCAAGGAGGGCTTCCTCAGAGCGGTCTTTGCAGGTTTGAATGAGCAACAGGCTTGAGAAGAAGGAGAACAAGGCGCTCACAATGACAACGACGGGATTGTTTTTCGGATTCTTCTCAAAATAGTCAATGATGCGATAGGCCTTGGCTGCATTGCGATTGCTCAAAGCATCCTCCAGTTCAAAGTTGTTATAGTCCTTGCTGATGCCGATGTTGCGCTCGATGAGTTCGGGGGTGATGCGTTTGTCTTGCCCCACCAGCATTTTGAGTTTATCAATCTCGCTGAACAACCGCGCCAAGTCATTCCCGATGAAGTCGGCAAGCATGGCGGTGGATTTCTCATCGATTGTGCATCCCAGCGACGACGCATAGTTCACGGTGAGCGATTTCAGGTCACGTTCATTAACCTTGGCTGTGGTGAGAACAGTACCGTTCTCCTTGACGGCATTGGTGATGGATCGTGCTTTCACCGACCCACCCTTGTGGCAAACCACGAGAATGGTAGTCGGTGATGGCTTCTCGGCATACAGACTGAACAGTTCCAGATCATTGCTGTGTCCAGGTTGTTTAGCCACGTTTTGAGCCTCCCGCAACACCACCACGCGGTGTTCGGCAAAGGCCGGATATTGCTTGCAGGTGCTGATCACATCGCGCACATTGGCCTCGTTGCCGTAATACACCGACAAGTTGAAGTCCTTCTCGTCGTCGGTCAAGGCAGTGTTCACAATCAAATCCGACAGTTGGTCAATGAAATAAGGCTCCTCGCCTTGCAGCCAGTAAATGCACTTGAACTTGCGTGCGAGGATTTCGTTGCGTATAGTGAAATAAGAAACCGTTTCTGCTTTTTTCGCCATGGGTTGGTGATTAATTTCTTTAAAATGCCTATATTTGCCAAACGTCACAAAGTTACGAAAAAATGCGTTTGAATTTGCCGGAATGTGCGATAAATATGAAAAAAAACTCTGCCGGCGGTTTTGAGATTTTCGACTGTTTGCGCAAGAAGTTTGTTGCATTGACTCCCGAGGAATGGGTGCGACAGCATTTTGTGGCACACTTGATCGGCGATCACCACTACCCTGCCGCACTGATGGCCAATGAGGTGTCGCTGGTACAGAACGGCATCAAGCGTCGTTGTGACACCTTGGTGGCCGACCGCGAAGGAAAGCCGTTGGTTATCGTGGAGTATAAGGCGCCGTCAATCCCCATCACCCAGAAAACTTTTGATCAGATAGTACGTTACAACATGGTTCTTCAGGCCCGTTACCTGATAGTGAGTAACGGTGTGACCCATTATTGCTGCCACATAGACTATGACAAGGCTTCCTACACTTTTCTGCCCACTATCCCTGACTATGAGACCTTGTAATGTTTTGAGTAATAATAATCACAAATAAAAGTACCAATGAAAAACAAATTTCTTTTAACACTACTGATGGCCATGTTGCTTGGAAGCGGGACTACGGCTGCCTATGATTTCATGGTTGGTGGCTTCGCTTTCAACATTACAGGTGCCAACACCGCTGAAGTGACATTTGAACAAAGGCTCCAACCGCGATGCCCTAACTTGAGTGGCGACATTTCCATTCCGGCATCGGTAGTGAACGATGGAACCACTTACACTGTGACAGGAATTGGCTATGGCGCCTTTTTGGGATGCGCCGACTTGACCTCCGTGGTTATTCCCAATACTGTTACTTCCATCAGTTACTTGGTG